>JACRGX010000057.1 GCA_016212185.1 Nitrospirota bacterium | reverse complement strand
TGGGATAATTATTTTATTGAAATCGCAAAGGTGGTTTCTTCACGGTCCACCTGCCTGAGGAGAAAATACGGGGCCGTCATTGTCAAGGACCATGTGATAATAAGCACCGGCTATAACGGCTCTCCACGGGGCATGCTTAACTGCATTGACACCCAAAAGTGCAAGAGAAAAGAGCTTAATATCCCGTCGGGCGAAAGATATGAGCTTTGCGAGGCGGTCCATGCCGAGCAGAATGCGATTATTAACGGAAGTCCCGAACGGATGAGGGATGCCGTTATTTATATCGCGGGATTTGAAGAAAAGGCCGAAGACGGCAGACCAAAAGAATTTGCAGACGGCACTCCCTGCCTGCTGTGCAGCAGGATGATTAAAAACGCATGGATAGCAGAGATAGTCTATCTGAAAAAAGATGGAAAATTCGTAAGGGTAAACGCCATTAACTCATCCCCTGAAAAAGCCCCCTAAGACAGAAAGTCATTATCTGTGACGCAAATCACATCTTAAGTCAAGTTCCTGACGGTAAAATTATATGGAATTAAAAGGGGAATAAATAATATAATATAATTTACTTAACCATATGAAAAAGCTCCGGAATCTGACAACATTATATTTTATTGGATTTGGACTGTTAGCCGTTATTATTGTAATTGCTGTCATCTCTTTTAATCATATTTACTCAAGCACAGAGTATATATTTAAGCTTACACAATCAGTTCTTACAAAACATCCCAACTTGTCAGACTCCGAATCTGCCGGGCTCAGTGCAGCGCTCACTGAGATTGGCTCCATACGTACAAAGGCATATATTTTCTTTGCATCAGCCCTGCTTTTATCCTCTATCGGGATTTTTCTTTTTGTTTATATATACAGGAAAAATATCGTAGAGCCGTTACACCAGATTAATTTAGCAACAAAAAAAATAGCTCAGGGACAGTTTGAAACACTTCCCGTAACAGGCAGTACGGAAATAGGACTGCTGGCGGAAAATTTCAATTCCATGAGCCGTGCATTGAGGGATAAAATAGAGGAAATTGAAAACACCCTCATAAGAGAGCAAAAAGTTGTAAGAAGGCTTAATATCCTGAATGAATTCATCGGTTCTCTCATTTTTAAACTGGAGTTTAACGACGTTTTGTCAACTTTAATAAACGACAGTAAAACACTTATAAAGGCGGGGTTCAGCGCTATTGCCCTGATTGACCGGCACAGCCGTGAGATTTCCCATTTTCATTCATCAATGCCTGATAAGGCTGATGATTTACACCGCATGGCAGGCAGTCTTATTAAGGATTTCCTGAACAAGGGAATACCTCTACGGTGCAGTGACACTTCAAAAGACAAATGTTTCGGAGATTTCACATCAGACGGCCTGCAGATCAAAAATCTTCTGGTTGTGCCTATCATGATAGAAGGGGAAATGCGCGGGGCGCTTTTACTCGGCAATAAAGTCAATGCCGATGAGTTTACGGCTGAAGATGAAGATACCGCCTTAATGTTTACTTTTCAGGCGGCCATAGCTATTGACAGGGCTATTTTTCACGGGAAGGTCGTACTCCTTGCAAGAACAGACGGTCTTACAGGGCTGAACAACCACAGGACCTTCCATGAGATACTGGATGTTGAAATCAAAAGGGCCAAGCGCTACAACAGGCCTCTATCGCTGTTATTGATAGACCTTGATAATTTTAAAAATTTTAATGACGCCTATGGACATCAGGCAGGAGACTCTGTACTTAAAAAAGTTGCGGAAATCCTTAATAAGAACCTGCGTAGTATTGACTCTGCGGCCCGCTACGGCGGAGAAGAGTTCACGGTAATTCTCCCTGAAACTTCGCTTGACGATGCGGTTGCAATTGCAGAAAGAATACGCGATGAAACCTGCCAGTACTTTTCTACATGCAAAGATGACAGCAGCAAAGTTTCCGTAACTGTCAGCATAGGGGCCTCAATGTTCCCCGACGACTCCGTGGATAAAGACGGCCTGATAAAGGCCGCTGACGACGCCCTGTATATGACCAAAAAAATGGGGAAAAACAAGGTCATTACCTATCAGCAGTATAAAGCCGCAGGCATGAAATAAAACAAAAAACATGTCATTCCGTTCCGATGTTTCGGGAATGTGGAATCCAGATGTCGTCCCCCGATTAAATCAGGGAAATCAGAACCTAAGAATACTGGCTTCCTGCTTTCGCAGGAATGACAGAAAAAAACTAATACCTATAATGCTCTGCCTTGTACGGACCTTCTACGGAGACTCCGATATAATCCGCTTGAGCCTTGGTCAGTTTTGTCAGCTTGACCCCTATTTTCTCAAGGTGCAGGCGCGCGACCTCTTCGTCCAACTGCTTGGAAAGCCTGTATACCTTCTTTTCGTATATATCCCTGTTCTTCCATAAGTCAAGCTGGGCCAGTGTCTGGTTTGTGAAACTGTTGGACATTACAAATGAGGGGTGTCCGGTGGCACAGCCGAGATTTACCAGCCTGCCTTCCGCAAGTATGAATATGGCATGTTCGTCAGGAAACACATATTTATCAACCTGCGGCTTGATGTTGATTTTTTTAATGCCCTTATAGGCATTCAGCTTGTCCATCTGTATTTCATTATCAAAATGACCGATATTGCAGACAATCGCCTGATCCTTCATCTGAGCCATATGATCAATTGTTATAATGTCCCTGTTGCCGGTTGACGTGACATAAATATCACCTTTTCCAAGTGTGTCTTCAACAGTGGTCACTTCATAACCTTCCATAGCAGCCTGAAGTGCGCAAATCGGGTCTATTTCAGTAATTATCACCCTGGCCCCGAACTCCTTCAAAGACTTTGCAGAGCCCTTGCCCACATCTCCATAGCCGCAGACAACCGCCACCTTTCCGGCAAGCATTACATCTGTTGCCCTTTTTATGCCGTCTGCCAGCGACTCCCTGCATCCGTAAAGGTTGTCAAACTTTGACTTTGTAACAGAGTCATTCACATTTATGGCTGGAACCAGTAATGTTCCGCTTTTCATCATTTCATATAGTCTGTGGACCCCGGTTGTTGTCTCTTCACTAACGCCTTTCCATTCTTTTACTACGTTATGCCACCATTTATTATCTTCCTTCAACTGGGCTTTTAAGAGGTTATTAATAATCTGAAGCTCCCTGTTATCCGTTTTTACATCAAGTATGGATGAATTGTTCTCAGCCTCATACCCGCGGTGAATGAGCAAAGTGGCATCGCCTCCATCGTCAACGACTAACTGGGGGCCCATGCCTCCCGGAAAGGTTAATGCCTCTAATGTGCACCACCAGTATTCTTCAAGCGTTTCGCCTTTCCAGGCAAAAACCGGAAGGCCTGCCTTTGCAATTGCCGCTGCTGCGTGGTCCTGTGTTGAAAAAATATTACAGCTGGCCCATCTGACATTTGCCCCTAACTCAACAAGGGTCTCAATGAGGACTGCAGTCTGAATGGTCATATGCAATGAGCCTGAGATCCTGACTCCATTGAGCGGCTTGGATTTTCTGTATTTCTCCCTGACTGCCATGAGCCCGGGCATTTCTTTCTCTGCTATCTCAATCTCTTTTCTTCCCCACTCAGCCAGGCTGATATCAGCAACTTTATAATCAACTGCGCTTTTTTTAAGTGTTGCGGTAGTCATATCGTTAGCTCCTTATTCAATTACTTTATAGCCTTCTTCAGCTTCTCTGCCATGTCTGTCTTTTCCCATGTGAATTCAGGCAGGTTTCTGCCAAAATGGCCGTATGCAGCAGTCTTTTTGAAAATCGGCCTTCTTAAATTAAGCTTCTTTATGATTGCGGCAGGCGTTAAATCAAAAGTCTTTCTCACGAGTTTTTCAATCTCGCTGTCAGGGATTTTACCTGTATTTGACGTATTTACAAGTATTGAAACAGGCTCCGGAACGCCTATTGCATATGCAATCTGAAGCTCTGCCCTGTCGGCAATTCCAGCGGCAACAATATTTTTTGCCACATATCTTGCCATGTATGCGGCCGACCTGTCCACCTTTGACGGGTCTTTCCCTGAAAAACAGCCTCCGCCGTGGCTTCCTACGCCGCCGTAACTGTCAACTATTATCTTTCTCCCGGTCAGTCCCGTATCACCCATCGGCCCTCCGACTACAAAACGTCCGGTAGGATTGATATGATAGGTAATATGTTCTTCATCAAGCAGTGACTTAGGAAGTACGGGTTTTACAACCTTCTCAATTATGTCTTCTTTCATATCCCGTAATGTTATATCGGGGCTGTGCTGTGAAGATACAACTACAGTGTCAATTCTATAGGGTTTCCCCTCTCTGTATTCTATGGTAACCTGGCTTTTCCCGTCAGGCCTTAAATATCCGAGGATGTCTTTTTTCCTGACTTCAGAGAGCCTCATGGCAAGCTTGTGCGCAAGCATTATCGGCATGGGCATCAGTTCAGGTGTCTCATTACACGCAAATCCAAACATAAGACCCTGATCCCCTGCGCCGCCAGTATCAACACCCATGGCAATATCAGGCGACTGCTCATGAATGGATGTAATAACCGCGCAGGTTTCATAATCAAATCCGTATTTTGCCCTTGTGTACCCGATGTCTTTAATAGTTTCCCTTATTATTGACGGGATATCGGCATAGCAGTTGGTTGTAATCTCCCCTGCGACAAATGCAAGGCCGGTTGTAAGCATTGTCTCACATGCAACCCTTGCCTTAGGGTCTTCTGCTATTATTGTGTCAAGAATTGCATCGGAGATTTGATCTGCGATTTTATCCGGATGCCCTTCGGTTACAGATTCAGACGTAAACAGGTAATTCCTTTTTTTCATTGTTTTGCCCTCCCGGAGAGTATTGTCTTTAATTTTAACAGTTTTTATGGTTATCTTGTCAATATAAATATTATTAAGTTATAGTAAAAGGCATTCTTATTTTCTGAATGACAAACCCATGCTTGAGCATATAATTGTTAAAGGCGCAAGGGTTCATAACCTGAAAAATATATCCCTGAATATCCCGCGCGATAAGTTTATTGTCATTACCGGGCCGTCGGGTTCCGGCAAGTCCTCGCTTGCATTTGACACTATTTATGCAGAAGGGCAAAGACGCTATGTAGAAAGCCTTTCCGCTTATGCAAGACAATTTCTGGAACAGCTCCAGAAGCCGGATGTAGATTCTATTGAGGGGCTTTCTCCGTCCATTGCAATTGAACAAAAGACAACTACTAAAAATCCGCGTTCAACCGTCGGCACGATTACGGAAATTTATGACTATCTGAGGGTTGTCTACACAAGGATAAGCGACATAACCTGCTATAAGTGCGGCAGCCCCATAACATCACAGGACATACAGCAGATTATTGAGTCTGTAACTGCCATGCCTGAGGGCACACGCATCCAGATACTCTCACCGGTCGTAGCAGGCAGAAAGGGAGAATATAAAAAAGAGCTCCACGAAATAAGGCAGAAAGGTTTTATCAGGGCCAGAATAGACGGAGAAATGACAGACATCACAAGAGAAATCAAATTAAACAAACATAAACGGCATAACATTGATATTGTCATTGACAGGCTGATAATAAAAGCCGGCATTGAAAGACGGCTCACAGAGGCCATTAAACTGGCCCTTAAATTCACTGCAACAGTTATAATAAATCTTGCGGAAAACAAAAAAGACCTGCTCTTCAGCCGTAAGTTAGCCTGCCCCGTGTGCGGCATCAGTTACCCTGAAATAAGTCCGAGGTTCTTCTCTTTTAACAGCCCTTACGGCGCATGTCCGAAATGCAATGGCATCGGGTTTGAGGGCTTAACAGATGAAGAAGAAGGCGCCTTTAATTCCACAATAAAACAGTGCTCTTCATGCAGCGGTTCAAGACTCAGAAAAGAGGCCTCGGGCATAAAGGTCGGCGGGCTTACCATCAGCGAGCTTTCACGCAAATCAATAAAAGATGCGGTCAAGTTCTTCTACCGCCTTGAACTCAAAGAAAAAAAATACTTAATCGTCTCAAAGGTCTTAAAGGAAATAAAAGAACGGCTGACATTTCTGGACCGGGTCGGACTCAGCTACCTTACTCTTGACAGGCCTGCCTCCACCCTCTCTGGCGGCGAAGGGCAGAGGATAAGGCTTGCCACACAAATCGGATCCTCCCTGACAGGCGTCCTCTACATACTTGATGAGCCGAGTATCGGACTGCATCATAGAGACTGCGGAAAACTGCTTGAAAGTCTTTGCGCACTGAGGGATATGGGTAATACGGTAATAGTTGTAGAACACGACGAAGAAACAATTAGGAGGGCCAATCATATTATAGACATGGGACCGGGAGCAGGCATAAACGGAGGCTATGTTGTGGCCGAAGGCAGCCTGTGTGAAATTATGGAACATAAAGAATCCCTTACAGGCGCTTATCTTTCAGGCAATATTACAATACCAACACCCGTAAAAAGGAGAACGCCCTGCGGCTTTATTACGATACTCGGGGCAAGAGAATTTAACCTGAAAAATATTGATGTAAAAATCCCGATGGGAGTTCTTGCATGCGTAACAGGTATTTCCGGCTCAGGTAAAAGCACTCTTGTATTTGAAATCCTGTACAAGGCGCTTATGCAAAAATTGTACGGCAGGGCAAATGACAGGCAAGCGCCCGGCAGGCATGCCGGATTAAAAGGCGCTGAAAACATTGACCGGGTAATTAATGTTGATCAGTCTCCGCTGGGCAGAACGCCCCGTTCAAACCCTGCAACATATACCGGCATATTTACCGTCATAAGAGACCTCTATTCAAAAATCCCTGAGTCAAGGGTCAGGGGATATGGGCCCGGGCGCTTTAGCTTCAATGTCCACGGAGGCAGATGCGAGGCATGCGGCGGAGACGGGCTCGTTAAGGTTGCCATGCATTTTCTGCCTGATATTTATGTGCCCTGCGATCTGTGTAAAGGCAAAAGATATAACAAGGAAACCCTTGAAATAATGTATAAAGGCAAAAATATTTCAGACGTCCTTGAAATGACCGTCACACAAGCGCTTGAATTCTTCTGCTCAATCCCCCTGCTCAGGAACAAGCTTCTTACACTTGAAAATGTCGGGCTCGGCTACATTCAGTTAGGGCAGTCTGCGACTACGTTGTCAGGCGGTGAGGCGCAGAGGGTAAAGCTTTCAAGGGAATTAAGCAAAAGGGCCCCGAGCAAAACAATTTACATCCTTGACGAACCGACAACCGGACTGCACTTTGTGGATATCCAGAGGCTGCTGGATGTATTAAACAGCCTTGTTGATGCGGGCAACAGCGTTCTGGTCATTGAGCACAACATGGAAATTTTAAAATGCGCAGACTATATCATTGATCTGGGTCCCGAAGGCGGTGATGAAGGCGGCAGGGTAGTTGCAGCAGGAACGCCTGAAGACGTGGCGCTGAATCCCAACTCGTACACAGGCGCCGCTCTGAAAAAAAAGTTTTCTCAAAGAGAGGCGGCGTG
The DNA here is from genome assembly GCA_016212185.1 of Nitrospirota bacterium. NCBI lineage: Bacteria > Pseudomonadati > Nitrospirota > Nitrospirota bacterium. The sequence continues at coordinate 29,129 of JACRGX010000057.1, read as the reverse complement.
AGAAAAGCAAAATTCCAAATTCCAAATTCCAAATTCCAAATTTTCCGTTCACTGTTCACTATTCACCGTTCACTGATTACTATTCACTGTTTACTATTCACTGTTTACTGTTTACTGTTTTTCTCCGGTTGCGCAGGACAGGATAAAACCTACAAAGAGAATATGGTAATCATGGATACCGTCTGCACAATCACTGCTGTAAGTGCATCGGAAAAAGATGCCAAAAAGGCAGTGGATGCGGGGTTTGCTGAAATTAAAAAGCTTGAGGCGCTCCTTAATTTCTTCTCGGATGACAGCGAAATCTCCGCCGTTAATAAGGCTGCAGGATACAAGGCTGTCAAGGTAAGCGTTGAAACGCTGGATATTATAAAAAAGGCGCTGATGGTTTCAGACGGCACAAACGGCGCATTTGACCCTGCCATAGGACCGCTGACAAAACTCTGGGGATTTTCCGGCAAGGGCGCTGCCGGTATCCCGCAGGATGATAAAATAAAAAACATCCTCCCTCTGATTGATTACAAAAAAATCATAATAAACAACTCCCTGTCAGAAGTATTTTTGCAAAAAAAAGGCATGGCAATTGACCTTGGGGCAATTGCAAAGGGCTATGCCGCTGACATGGCAATTGAAGCAATTAAGGCGGCAGGCATCAAGGCAGCGCTCGTGTCAATCGCAGGCGATATAAAAGGGTTCGGCATTAAGCCCGATGGAAAGCCGTGGCGGGTCGGAATACAGGATCCAAGGGCAGATGGAATATTTGCAGCTATTGACCTTCAGGACAAAGCAATATCAACTTCCGGCGACTACCAGAGATATTTTGTAAAAGACGGCAGACGCTATCATCACATCATTGACCCTAAAACCGGCTTTCCTGCATCAAACTCCATCAGTGTTTCAGTCATAGCGGATAATGGATACGCCGCTGACAGTTTTTCTACAGGGGCATTTGTACTCGGGCCTGAAAAGGGGATTAAACTCCTTGAATCAATGGGCTTAAGCGGCATAATAGTTGATGCCGGCAAAAAAATGCACATTACAAAAGATCTGATTGGAAAGATTACAATTGAAAAACCTCTTTAAAGATTTATGGACAGTTTTTTCCCGTACTGCCACCATCATGGATAAGCTCATATTCCTGCTGCTGATTATTCTTACCGTCATCAGTTTTCCGCTTGCAAAAAAATTCATCCATCCCGGCAATCTTGTCAAAATCGCCTCTGACAACAAGATTGCTTATGTCCTTCCTTTGGATGAGGCAGAGACCGTAACCGTAAAAGGCGCTGCCGGAGACAGCGTAATTGAAATAAAAAACAGGAAAGTGCGCATGAAAGAGTCGCCCTGTCCCAATAAGCTGTGCGTCCGTCAGGGCTGGATAGAAAGCGGCGCCATAGTCTGCGTTCCAAACAGGGTAGTCGTAACAATCAGCAACGATGAAAATAACGGACAATACGATGCAGTATCCCGGTGAACAAACAGTTCAAGATTGTTTAACATGGTTCAAAAAAGACAAAGGCGTTCAAATAGTTTAAGATGGTTCAAAATTAAACGGTTTAAACAATGTTGAACAGTTTTTTTATTTTGAACGATTTGAACAATGTTAAACGATTTGAACTATATCTATCTCTGAATTAACAATGACAAAACGCACAGACAATTTCCACATCGCCCTTCTTTCCGCCTATGCGGTGGGGCTTCACGGCATTGAGGCATTAATCCCGACACCAGTTCCATGGCTGAGAATCGGGCTTGCCAATATAATAACCCTTACAACCCTCCTGCTTTACGGATTCAGGGCAGGAATGACAGTTACGCTTATCAGAATTTTCCTTGGGAGCTTCCTGCGCGGCACTTTCTTAGGCCCGGCATTTGTCCTGAGCCTTGGAGGCGGGGTATCAAGCACAATTATAATGTGGCTTGCACACATTTTATTCAAAAGACTTCTAAGCCCCATCGGGTTAAGTCTTTTGGGAGCAGTAACCCACAATATTGCCCAGCTCTTTCTGGCATATCTTTTTTTTGTGAGAAGACCTGAGGCAATTATCATTATAAGTCCGGTAATTCTCCTCCTCGGCACAATAACAGGGGTGTTTAACGGCATGATTACGGGACTGATAATGAAGCGTGTAACAGAATCAGGCCGGCAAAAAACAGCGGATTTTTAAGGTTGCCGAAAACTTCTCTCCTTAGGTATACTTATTCAACTAAAGTAGTTAGTAGCTGGTAGTTAGTAGTAAAGGGGAAAATAAGTTTTTCCCAATTCTTTAGCTACTTGCTACTTACTACTTGCTGCTATTTTTTAGCGGGGGATTAACATGCCTCTTTTTGGAGAACTCTTTGTAAGCGAAATATTAAAAAAACCCGTTCTGGACCCGAGAGGCGATGACCTCGGCAGGGTTAAAGACGTGCTGGTTATCAAGGGCGAACCCCTGCCGCGTATATCCGCCATTATCATTGAGAAAAAAAAGGCTCAATACCTTTTAAAATGGGATTCCCTGAGCATTTTCAACAAGCGCATAATATCGGCAAAAATTTATGCGGACAAACTTGAAGTGTATTCCCCCTCGGCAGACGACCTTTTAATCGTAAGGGATATCTTTGACAAACAGATAGTGGATGCAAACGGCGCAAAGGTCGTAAGGGTCAACGACGTAAAGCTTGAAGGGCTTAACGGAGACGCATGTCTTATTGCGGTTGATGTCGGCATGAGGGGGATACTGAGAAGACTCGGCGTAGAGCGCAACGGAGAAAATCTGGTGCAGGTCTTCGGCAAAACGCTCACATACAATCTGATAAGCTGGAATTACATCCAGCCCCTTGAGCCGAGACTCACAACCATTTCACTCACTATCCCCAGGCAGATGCTTTCAGAGCTTCACCCTTCTGATATTGCGGAAATTATCAGCCAGGTATCCCATAAAGAAGGCGTCATACTGTTTGAGGGCCTGGACCCTGACGCCGCAGCCGAAGCGCTCCATGAACTAAGGCCTGACATGCAGGCGGCCATAATTGACAAGATGGACTCGGAGCATGCATCAGAGATTATTGAGAGGATGCCGGCAGATGAGGCGGCAGACGTCATCTCAGACCTCCCCACGGAAAAGGCGCAGGAGCTTCTGGGCATGATTGAAAGGGAGGAGGCTGAATCCATCAGCGAGCTTTTAGGGCATGAGGAAGATACTGCAGGCGGATTAATGATAAATGAGTTTATAGCATATCCCCCTGAATTAACTGTTTCAGAGGCGATTGAGAGATTCAGAAAAGATGCCGGTGAACTGGAAGAGGCTTATTATATTTATGTGGCTGATGCAAAAGAAAAACTGCTCGGCGCAATATCATTAAGGGATCTTATTCTGGCGCCGACCGATGCAAAGCTCTCTGATATAATGCAAGATAAGCTTCAGACGGTAGCCCCTGAAACAGATGAGAAAGTCGTTGCAGGCATAATCTCAAAATATAACCTTCTTGCGCTCCCGGTAGTTGACAAAGACAATGTCATTCTGGGCATGGTGACTGTTGACGATGTCGTGGACCTCCTCCTGCCGCCTGCCTCAAGAAAAAAGCGGAGGAAGGTATGAGCCGCTGGAGAAAACTGCTCATTTTCATATCCATTATCGGACCCGGCATAATAACCGCAAATATTGACAATGACGCCGGGGGCATAACCACATATTCTGTCGCAGGCGCGCGCTTCGGGTACACTCTGCTCTGGACCTTGATACCAACAACCATTGCCCTTATCGTCATACAGGAGATGATCGCAAGAATGGGTGTCATAACAGGGAAAGGGCTGTCTGATTTAATCAGGGAACGGTACGGCGTAAAGGTAACTTTCTTCATGATGATAGTGCTTCTCGTTGCAAACTTCGGCACCACAGTGGCGGAATTTGCAGGCTGGGCCGCAAGCATGGAGGTCTTCGGACTGAGCAAATATATCATGGTCCCGTTAGGCGCTTTTTTAGTCTGGATACTTGTTACAAAGGGCAGCTATAAAATAGTAGAAAGGATTCTGCTGGGCGCTTGCCTGCTTTATTTAGGCTACGTGTTTTCAGGCTTTATGTCAAAACCTGACTGGAGCCTTATCGCCCAAAACACGTTCATACCTTCAATGAAATGGGATACTGAATTTATCATACTTACCATTGCGATAATAGGAACTACCATAACTCCATGGATGCAGTTTTACCTGCAGTCTTCAATAGCCGAAAAGGGAATAAGCAGGGCGCATTATAAAGCATCACGATTTGACGTTATCGTTGGATGCTTTATAACGGATATTATCGCCTTTTTTATTATCATCACATGCGCCACAACACTTTTCCCGCACGGGATAAGAATTACTGAGGCGCATGAGGCGGCGCTGGCTCTAAAACCTTTTGCCGGACAGTATGCCTCAACTCTATTTGCAGTCAGCCTTGCCAATGCATCCATATTAGGAGCCATAGTTGTGCCGCTGGCAACGGCATACTACATATGCGAGGCCATGGGATGGGAAGCCGGTGTGGATAAGACCTTCAAAGACGCCCCTCATTTTATGTGGATCTACACCACTCTTATTGTCATCTCATCACTGCTTGTTTTAATACCAGGAGCGCCCCTGATACTTCTGATGATCTTATCCTCTTTATTAAACGGCCTCCTGCTGCCTTTTGTCCTTATCTTTGCCCTGCGTTTAGTTAATGACAAAAAAATCATGGGTGAATATACTAATAAAAGAAGCCGCAACCTTATATCATGGGGCACAGTGATTGTTATCATAGCTCTGACAGCTACCCTTGCCTTTATGACAGTGACTCCTATGTGGAAGGAGTAAAAATTCAAAAATGGTTAAGACAATAGAATGGGTCAACGGAAAAGTCAGAATGATTGACCAGAGCAAGCTCCCGCTAAAGGTTTCATATGTCATCTGCAAAGATTACCGCAAGGTTGCTGAAGGGATTAAAAAACTCTGGATAAGGGGTGCGCCTGCCATAGGGATAGCTGCTGCAATGGGCGTGGCATTAGGGGCGCAGAAAATAAAGGCAAAGAATTTTGGTGAATTTTTTAAAGCGCTGCAGCCTGTCTTTAAGGATATATTGTCAACAAGACCCACTGCAGTAAACATAGAATGGGCCAACAACAGGATGAAAAACCTGCTCATTGCAAATAAGAATCTTGCTGTTCCACAGCTTAAGGCGCTCTTGGTAAAAGAGGCAAAAAAGATTTTAAAAGAAGATATTGAGATAAACAAGGCAATAGGAAAATGGGGTGAACGGTTCATAAAAAACGGAGACGCTATAATCACGCACTGCAATGCTGGCGCCCTTGCCACAGGAGGTTATGGAACTGCCACCGGACCAATACGCATGGCAGTCCAAAAGGGTAAAAAAATAAAGGTAATTGCCGATGAAACAAGACCGGTGCTTCAGGGAGCGCGCCTTACCGCATGGGAATTAATGAAGGATAAAATTCCCGTGACATTAATCCCGGATAATACAGCCGGCGCTTTAATGCAAAGAGGGGAAATTAATCTCGCCATTGTAGGCACCGACAGGACAGCGCGCAACGGCGATGTGGCAAATAAGATAGGGACCTACCCTCTTGCAGTTCTATGCAAGGAGCACGGCATCCCTTTTTATGTTGCGGCGCCGTTAAGCAGTATTGACTTTTCAATCCCGTCAGGGAAATTTATCCCGATAGAGGAGAGAGATTCAAAAGAAGTCACCAGTGTATTTTCATGCAGAATAGCGCCGCACGGCGTAAAGGCAAGAAATATCGCCTTTGACGTAACACCGGCAAAGTACATAACTGCCATCATCACAGAAAAAGGCGCATTTAAGCCTAAAGATTTATACAAACTGCAAAAAAACAATATCAATCTTGATAAAATAAGGGTGAAACATTGATTGTTAAAACTATGACGGCAGAAGAAGTCTGGAAATATTATCAGAAGGACATAGCGGCAGCAGAGCAAAGAATAAAAGAAACTCTGGGCACTGTCGCCCCTGCGATCTCCATGGTCGGCAGGCACCTGCTTGAAGGCGGCGGAAAGCGCATCAGGCCCCTGCTCGCAATTCTATCCTCCAAAATATCCGGGTATATCGGAGAAAAGAGCAGCATCTTAGCCTGCTGCGCCGAATCAATACATACAGCTTCCCTGCTTCATGACGACGTGGTTGACGGCGCAAATATGAGGCGCGGACAGCCGTCAGCCCATTCCCTCTGGGGAAATCAGATAGCAGTGCTTGTCGGCGATTATCTTTACTCAAATGCGCTGTGGCTTGCCAATTCATTTCAGAGCCAGAAGATTATGGATGCCCTTGCCAATGCCACTGTCAAGATGAGCGAAGGAGAGCTGATACAATTAAGCAAAAAAGGCAGCCCTGACATATCAGAGGAAAATTACATGAATATTATAAAGGGCAAGACAGCCATCCTCATGTCAGCCGCATGCAGGTGCGGCGCTGTTTTAGCTAGTGCCCCGCAGGAAAAAGAAAACGCCCTTGAATTATTTGGATTAAAACTGGGCATGGCATTTCAGATGGCGGATGATATCCTTGATTACATGGCAGAAGAAAAAACGCTCGGCAAAAACTTAGGGAAAGACATAGAGGAAGGCAAAATCACCCTTCCCCTGATATACCTTCTCAGAGAAGCATCGCCTGATGAGGTTGAAAAAGTAAGGACGATAATCAAGGCTGAAGAACTCACAAAAGAAGACCTTTCTTATATCTTAGATTTGTTAAATAAATATAAATCCATTGAGAAGTCCTATGAAAAGGCAAATGCAATACTCAATGAAGCAAAGGCAGAACTTGATATATTTGAAGATTCAATGGAAAAAACTGCCCTGCTTGCAATCTCGGATTATTCATTAAGACGTGAAAAGTGAGCCGTTACGCATCACGAATAACGAATAACGGTATTTAAAATGCATCCTCTTGTAAAACTTGCTAAAAGCACAGTTGAGGCATATGTCAGGGAAGGGAAAATATGCCGTCCGCCTGCTGAGCTTACCCCTGAAATGACTGAAAAGGCAGGCGTCTTTGTATCCATCAAAAAGAGGGGCGAACTGAGGGGCTGTATAGGAACATTCTCTCCTGTTGCTAAAAATGTTGCACATGAAATTATCCAAAATGCAATAAGCGCCGCCACGCAGGACCCGAGATTCCTTCCTGTTGAGCCTTCAGAACTTGATGAACTTCAATACTCGGTTGACGTGCTCACACCGCCTGAAAAAATCAGGGAACCGCAGGAACTTAACCCTAAAAAATACGGCGTGATTGTCAAAAGCGGCAGTCGGAGGGGATTGCTTCTTCCTGACCTTGAAGGCGTAGACACAGTTGAAGAACAGATAAGGATAGCATCGCTTAAAGCAGGCATATCACCCGGGGAAAAAATTGAACTTTACAGGTTTGAGGTGAAGAGGTACAGGTAACTCACTCTCCCGCTACCATAAGATTCCCGCTGGTTACGGTCTGTGTGTCAGCATTGTAAGAAGTAGTGCAGGCTCCCCCAGGCGTAATCACTATTCCCATAGCATCCGGGGCGCCGTCAGTGACTGTTGCCTTAAACGAACACCCATCAATTCCATTGACTTTTCCTGTACCTGTAACCGTTGCAATTCCTCCTGCTGCAGTAACGTCTGTAATTGATGTGCTTATAAAACTAAACACGTTACGGGCATAGTAATAGTTAAGATAACTTGTTGACAGTGATGATGAATTCACACTAAGGGACAACCCGGCCCTGAATAAAGGCACAGGGTAGTTGTAAGCATTGCCTGAAACTGAAATGCCGGGCGTTTCAGGATTGCAATCGTCATCAGTATTGTTATTTGATATCTCAGCCGCACCGGGGTTGATTGTGCCATCATTGTCATTACAGTCTGTTGCTAAACCGTTAGGGCAGGAGGCGCTGCCGGGATTGCCATATCCATCGGCATCTTTATCAGCACAATCAGTTATTTGAGCAGGTGTGGTTGCCTGAGCAGGTGCAGCCGCTTGAACAGGTTTGGTTGCTTTAGCAGAAGTAGTTACTTGAACAGGTGAGTATTTATGACTTATTGTTTCGTCTCCAAGCTGGCCATACCCGTTCCATCCCCACGCCCATATCGTCCCGTCTGATTTTGAAGCTATGGTGTGATCTCTTCCCCCTTCAACAGAGACCCATACATTCTCTGTGCCTATTTGTGCCGGGGTTAATCTCTGAGTTGTTGTACCGCCGGGCTGACCTGAATAGCTCCATCCCCATGCCCATAATGTCCCGTCTGATTTGAGAGCTATACTGTGAAAATATCCTGTTGCAACAGAAACCCAGTTATTATCCGCGCCTATTTGTGCCGGGGTGTTTCTTTTAGTCGTTGTTCCGTCTCCTAATTGACCATAATTGTTGGATCCCCATGCCCATAATGTCCCGTCTGATTTTAAGGCTATGGTGTGATAAAATCCCCCTGTAACAGATATCCATTTATTATCTGCGCCTATCTGTGTCGAAATGTTTCTATTGGTTGTTGTTCCGTCTCCTAATTGGCCCTCGTTATTTTTTCCCCATACCCATAAGGTCCCGTCTGACTTTATGGCTATTGTATAAGAGTCGCCCGCTGTAATTGAGACCCATTTATTATCCGTTCCTATTTGTATCGGGGCAAATCTATTGGTTGTTGTTCCGTCTCCTAATTCACCGTAACTGTTGCTCCCCCATGTCCATAATGTCCCGTCTGACTTTATGGCTGCCGTGTGAGTGCCTCCTGCAGCAATGGAGACCCATTTATTATCTGTGCCTATTTGTGTTGAAGTGGTTCTCTGGGTTGTCGTTCCGTCTCCTAATTGACCGTAGTTGTTTCTTCCCCATGCCCATAAGGTCCCGTCTGACTTTATGGCTAATGTATGATAATATCCTGATACAATCTTCGGAGTAGCGGCTAAGGATTCCGCCGGCAGGGCCGCAAACAGAAAAATAACAGACAGTGAAAGCAGTAAAAAACAGTTTATAAATACGGTCGTCTTCTTCATCTTACCCCCTCGTCAGTGCGAGTTTACATAAACATAAACTCATAATTTCTGTCAAGAAAATTCATTATATTATACATATTATGTGTTATCTCTTCCACTCTCCGCTTTTGCCGCCGCGTTTTTCCATAAGCATGATGTCTGAAATGGCCATCCCCCTGTCCACAGCCTTGCACATATCGTAAATTGTAAGAGCAGCGACTGAAACGGCTGTCAGCGCTTCCATTTCCACTCCTGTTTGTCCTGTGCATTTCACCTTCGCCTCAATGCCGACTCTGTTTTTTTTCTTATCAATATCAAAATCCACGCTGACCGAAGTAATATTGAGCGGGTGACAAAGGGGGATCAGCTCGTGCGTTTTCTTTGCCGCCATTATGCCGGCAAGCCTTGCCGTTTCAAACACATCGCCTTTTGAGATTTTCCTGCCGGTAATAAGTTTAAGCGTTTCTTTTTCCATATAAACAGCGCCCCCTGCAACTGCCTCGCGCACTGTCGCTGGTTTGACGCCTACATCAACCATCTTTGCCCTGCCCTTTTCATCAAAATGACTAAGCTTTTTCATGATTTTTTAAATTTAGGGAATTATAAGATTTTAGCCGCAGATTTACACTGATTTACACAGAAAAAATACAGAAACATCAAAAATATTTTTAAAATCTGTGTTCATCTGTGGCTAATCAATTTCTTTCTATTAGTATATCCTCCAATATCTCAACCGCGTCTTTAATATACCTTGGGCATTTCTCTTTGGCAATCATGACTGCGTTCAGTTAAAGCCCTTGCTGAAAAGTTCTGTTGCTTCTTCGGTTTTATTCATACCGCATATGATAACTTTTCAGGATAAAATTTTCTATTCTCTGAAAAAAGTTCACCACAAAACGCACTTTTGCGCTTTCTGTCATTCCTGCAAAAGCAGGAATCCAGGGTTTCCTGTAAAAACAGAAATCTAATTCCGATGTCTGGATTCCCGCCTACGCGGGAATGACAGCTAATAGAATCAGTAGTTAACGGCAGTTCTTTGTTCTTTCTTTTCACCCATGCTAATATAAACTGCTATGAAACGAGTTGTAATCACAGGCATCGGCGCTGTTACTCCGCTTGGAAACGACATTGAAGCTACGTGGGAAAATTTAAAAAAAGGGCGCTCGGGAATAGGCTTAATAACAAGGTTTGACGCCTCCGGGCTCTCATCCCGAATCGCCGGGGAACTCAAAGGATTTTCACCTGAAAAATATCTTTCAAAAAAAGATATCCTAAGGCTTGATCCGTTCATACATTATGCAATTGCCGCCGCGGTAATGGCGCTGGAAGATGCGGGACTTATACGTCGGGGGTCAGGGGTCAGAGGTCAGGGGTTAGAAAAACAAAATCACTCCTCACTTGCTTCAGCAGGAGTTGTCATCGGCTCAAGCAGGGGGGGGATAAGCACTTTTGAAAAATCTATCATCAGAAGTCAGGTCGGCACGACTCGATTCCGAGAGTCGGGAGTCAGAAAAAAGTTTATCTCCTCACGCCTTACACCTCACATCTTACGTTTTTCCCCATATCTTATGCCTGCAACTGCAATCAGCATGGCCTCATCTTATATCTCCATGCGCTTTGGCATAAAGGGCCCTTCCCTCGGCATATCAACGGCCTGCGCCTCCGGGGCAAACGCCATCGGCGAGGCATTAAGATTAATACAACATGGAGAAATTAATCTATCAATTGCAGGAGGGGCGGAGGCGCCTATTTGCAGATTTGCCGTCGGCGGTTACAGTGCAGCAGGCGCACTCTCAAAAAGAAATAATAACCCTGAAAAAGCAAGCAGGCCTTTTGACAGAGGCAGGGACGGCTTTGTAATTGCAGAAGGCGCGGGAATTCTTGTGCTTGAAGAACTTAATCACGCACTAAAAAGAGGTGCAAATATTTATGCTGAAATTACCGGATACGGGACATCTTCTGATGCGTTTCACATGACAAAGCCTGACGGCAGAGGCGAAGCCTCTGCGATAAAGAAGGCGTTAAACGATGCAAAAATCTCAATAGAAGATGTTGACTATATTAATGCCCATGCCACATCAACAGCGCTCGGGGACAGGGCGGAGATACAGGCAGTAAAAAAAGTCTTTGGCACACATGCCTCCGGTATTCCCATAAGCGCCTGTAAATCCATGCTCGGGCATATGCTTGGAGGTGCGGGCGCGGTTGAGGCTGCAATAACAGCTCTCTCAATCAGCAGGGGAATTATAACGCCGGTTATTAATCTCGAAAATCCGGACCTTGACCGTAATCTTAATTATGTTAAAAAAACGCAAAAGAAGGACTTAAATACCGCTCTCTCAAACTCCTTTGGTTTTGGCGGGGTCAATGCAGTGTTGGTGCTTAGGAAATTTTAAACCACTTCAAAATAATTTCAGCAATAATTTTTACCTTCTCCGATTCCAATTCGGGATAAATCGGAAGCGAGAGGACTTCTTTTGCCGCAGACTCAGTCTCAGGAAAATCACCTTCTTTATACCCCAGATATTTAAAAGCCTCCTGAAGATGAAGGGGCAGCGGATAATAAACAACCGAAGATACATTGTCTGACTTGAGGAAGCTCTGTATTTTATCCCTTTTCGCTGACCTGATTGTATATTGGTGATAGACATGCGTCCTATCGGAAAATTCCTGCGGACACCGGACTGCACTGCCGAGCATTGTCGTATAAAGTTTGGCAACCTCCTGCCTTTTCTGATTATATAAATCTATATGTCTGAATTTTATTCTCAAAATTGCCGCCTGCACTTCATCAAGCCTGCTGTTATAACCGATTGAACGATGCCGGTACGGCGCCACAGTACTGTGATTCCTAAGAAGTTTTACTTTTTCATATATTTCAGGATTATTGGTTATCATCATGCCGCCGTCACCGTAAGCGCCAAGATTTTTGCTCGGATAAAAACTAAAACATCCGGCATCGCCAATGCCGCCTGCCTTAACCCCTTTGTACTTTGCCCCGAATGCCTGGGCGCAGTCCTCAATTACCTTCAGGTTATATTTCTTTGCTAACTGCATTATTTCATCCATGTCAGCAGGCTGTCCGAAAAGATGCACAGGAATAATGGCTTTTGTCCTCGGCGTTATCTTTTTCTCAACACTCAGGGAGTCTATATTAAATGTATCTTTTTTAATATCGGCAAAAACCGGCATGGCTCCTACATAGGCAATTGTCTCGGCAGTTGCAATAAAGGTAAACGGTGTTGTTATCACCTCGTCTCCTTCCTTTATTCCAAGCGCACTTAGACTGAAATGAAGCGCATCCGTGCCTGAGGCAAGGCCAAGCGCATATTTAACACCGTGATATTCAGCTATTTCCCTTTCCAATGCCTCTACATTTGGACCCAAGACAAAATGCCCGCTTTCAAAAATTTCATGGAGAGCTTCCTCTATCTCAAATTTCAAGGACCTGTACTGCGCCCTGAGGTCCAGCATTGGAATTGTCATTTTTTTATCCATTCTTTATTTCTCATTTCTTATTTCTTCAGATATTCTTAATGCCACCTTGAGCGCCTCTTTGCCTTCACGCCCTGAAACTAGAGGTTTTGTCCTGTTTTTCACACATTCAATAAAGGATGCCAATTGCTCCCTAAGCGGCTCCTTATCCTCAGCCTTCATAGTTTCCTGTTCTATTTTATCGTTAAATTTCCTGTAGCGCATAACTTCCCGCGTCTGATAATCAAGACTTAAATAGGCATTATGCTGGAAAACTTTAAGCTGTCTTTTTTTCTCAGGCGCTATCCTGCTTGCCACAACCTCGGCAATACAGCCGCTTTTAAATTCAATCCAGGCATGCGAGACATCAATATTCTCAGTAAGAACCTTTGCGCCCGTTGCCCTCAGGTCAGAAATCTCCGAATCCATAAGGCTGAGTATTATATCAATGTCATGTATCATCAGGTCCAGTGTTACGTCAACGTCAGTGCCCCTTCCCAAAAAAGGGGACAGGCGCTGCGATTCAATAAACTTAGGTTCCTTAATCATGCCGCTTATCAGGGCAACGCCTGAATTAAACCGTTCCAGATGACCGACCTGAAGCACCCGGCCCCTTTTCTCAGCCTCAAAAATAAGCTCCTCAGCCTCTTTCACATCTGATGTTATCGGCTTTTCAAGCAGTATGTCTTTGTTGTTTTTGAGAAAATCCATAGCCACCCGGTAGTGCAGGACTGTCGGCACGGAAATGCTGACCGCATCAACACGGTCCATCATCTCAAGATAATTATCATAAGCCTTGCAGTTATATTTTGACGCCGTCTCCTCAGCCTTTGCAAAATTACTGTCTGCAACTGCCGCAAGCCTCACCCCCTCAATCTGTGAGTATATCCTTGCATGATGAATCCCTATTGAACCGATGCCCACAACGCCAACCTTAAGCATCACCCACTCCGACTACTGCTATATCCGCCTTTTCAGCTTCGTGGATAAATTTTCCCCTGTCAATGATGATGCTTTTTTTAGCCTCAAGCGCAAGCACGCCTGCATGGGCTTTTTTCATTACATGAATGGTATCAATGCCTACTGCAGGGACGTCAAAACGCATATCCTGCTGAGGCTTGCTGACTTTTATAACAACTGCGCCTGCGCCGGCAAGCGCCCCGCCCCTCAGTATTGCCTCATCAGTGCCCTCTATGGCTTCAACTGCCATTACTGCCCTGTCTTTTACAATTATGGTCTGACCTATATCCAGCCTTCCGATTTCTTTGGCAATCTTCCATCCGAATTCCATATCCTTCCATTGTTTTTCATCCGGCTGTTTTTTTGTCAGCACACCTTCAGCAGTGAGAAGATTTTTTGTGAATGCGGTTGTCTTTAACAATTTTATGCCTTCTTTTTCAAGCTCATGGACTATCCCGTTCATGATTGAATCGTCAGAGCGGTCTTTCAGAGAGAAGAGGAGTTTTATGGCCCTGAGGTCAGGCAGGATTCTGCCTTTGTTTTTATAAAGAAGCCCCTTTGGCACCTTGCCTGCCATAACAGCTTCGGTTATATGGAATTTTTTTAAGGAGCTTATTAATTTTCCGAGATGACCTACATTAATCTCAATGAATTCATCTGCAAAATGCCTGAGGGATTCATCGGCAAGAGGCCTTAGGCCGACAGCAACGACTTTGTAATCCATCTTCCTGGCTTCTGAGGCAATTGCCTTGGGCAGGTCCCCTTTTCCGGCAATAAGCCCCAAAATGCGGGGTGCAGCGGTTGGGATTTTGGGGTGGGTAATCCCTAATCCCAAATCCCTAATCCCTCCCTTCAGCGGCATATCCCTCTTTTTTTACCGTTTTCTAAAAATTCAAGCAGGTGTTTTACTTCTTTTGATAATTTTATCTCGGACCGCACCTTGCTTATCGCCTCTTTCATGGTCAATTTGCTGCGGAACAATATATTGTACGCCTGTTTTATGTCCCTGAGCGCTGCTGCGTCAAGACCATGCCGCTTAAGCCCTATTACATTAAGCCCGTAGAGTTTAGCCCTGTTCCCGGATGCTATTGTAAATGGAGGGACGTCCTGAGCCACTGCGCTGTAACCGCCTATCATTGAGTAAGCGCCTATCCTTGAAAACTGATGAATTGCGGCAAGCCCGCCTACAACTACATGGTCTTCCATCAGTACATGCCCTGCAAGCGTTGCAACATTAGCCATTGTTATGGAATTCCCGAGTTTGCAGTCATGGGCAATATGGACATACGCCATTAAAAAATTGTTGTCTCCGATTGCCGTTACTCCATCGCCTTCAACAGAGGCGCGGTGTATAGTGACACACTCCCTGATTATGTTGTTATCGCCTATTTTTACCATAGTCTTCTCACCCTTATATTTAATATCCTGAGGCGGAAGCCCTATTGAAGAAAAAGGATATATTTGACAGTCCCTGCCGACCTCGGTGTCTTCAATAACAACATTGGAGATAAGGGAGGTGTTTTTGCCGAGTTTTACCCCTTTGCCGACAATACAGTATGGACCGATGGTTACCCCGTCTGACAGCTTTGCATCATGGTCAATTATTGCAGTGCTGTGAATTTTAGGTTTTACCATTTTTATAACTCCCGTTCCGAGACCATTGCCGTAAATTCAGCCTCTGATACAAGCTTGCCGTCAACAAACGCCTCGCCTGAAAGTTTCCATACATTATTTCTAACCTGTATTATCTTTATCTCAAATTTAAGCTGGTCTCCGGGGAAAACCGGTTTTCTGAACTTCGCCTTTTCAATACTCATAAAATATACTGAGTTGCCCTTTGCGCCAGAGCGGAAAGCCAGGACACCGGCCACCTGAGCCATCCCCTCAATGATTAAGACGCCGGGCATGATAGGAAAGTTTGGGAAATGTCCCTGAAAAAAAGGCTCGTTTATTGTAACATTTTTGATTCCAACCGCTTTTATACCCGGCTCTAACTCAATGATTCTGTCCACCAGAAGAAACGGGTATCTGTGCGGCAATAAGCTTTGTATCTCACGGATATCCATCATATTAGTTTTCCTCCTCTAAAAAGACACAACAACTCAAAGGACAAAAACACAAAGTTATTTATTGCCCTGCGCCTCTGATCCTCTGATCCTCTGTGCCTTTGAATCTTATTTATTTGCAATTTTATTTTCAAGCTCTCTCAAACGGTTAAGCATCTCAGGCAGTTTTGCATAAATGCTCTGCGCCCTGAGCCAGTCCCTGTGTGGAATTGCAGGGCTTCCTGAGAAAATCTGACCATCCGGGATATCGCCGCCTATGCCGGACTGGGCACCTATCATGACACGGGAGCCGATCTTAACATGATCCCTGATTCCGACTTGCCCTGCAATAATAACGCCGTCGCCAATCTCCACGCTGCCGCCGATAGCCGCCTGCGAAATAATAATGCAGTTCTTTCCGATTTTGACATTATGCCCAACCTGAACAAGATTGTCTATCTTTGTCCCGCTTCCTATTATTGTATTCCCAACCGTGGCCCTGTCAACTGTGACACCTGCGCCAAGCTCCACGTTATCTTCAATTATGACTCCGCCTACCTGAGGTATTTTGTAATGCTCGCCCTTTTCCTGAACATATCCGAAACCGTCAGAACCTATGACTGCACCGGAATGAACAATCACACCACTGCCGATGCTTACCCCTTCTCTAACCGTGACATTCGGATAAAGAACCGTGTCATCACCGATTGATACATTATCTCCGATAAATACATTTGGAAATATTGTCACCCTCTGCCCAATTACGACCTTGCCGCCGATATATGCATAAGGATAGATTGAGACATCTTTGCCGAGGCTCACATCACTGCCGATAATGGCTTTATCACTGACACCAACTGCCTTGAAGGGTTTTTTATAAAAAACCTCCAGTGCCTTTGCAAATATGAGATAGGGGTTTTCAACAATCAGCAGGCTGCCTGAAAACTCACCGTCTTTGATTATTCCTTCTTTAGTTATCAGGGCAGAGGCCTTTGTTGTCTGAACGTCCTTTAAATTTTTCTTGTCGGCAAGGAAGGCTATCTCGCCTTTCCCTGCCTCTTTTAAGCCGGATACACCTGTTATGTCTAATCCTGCATCCCCAATTACTTTGCCGCCTACGAGTTCCGACAGCTTGCGCAGTCTCATTTTTTTGCCTTGTATGACTCATTATACGTCTTGATTACTTTCTCGGTGATATCAAGCTTCTTGGAAAAATGAAGCATATCACGCGCATCAAAAATACCCGTATATCCCTCTTCATCACCGACTTTTTTAATAATTGCCTGCAGGTCTTTGAGTATCCCCTGAGTGTATTCTGATTCTTTCTTTTTAATTTCTTCCTCAGAATCCTGCAAAGTTCTCTGATAATCCCTTTTAAGCTTGGTTACCTGCTCCTCTTTCTCCTTTTTTGCCTCCGGGGTCAGGACAGAGGCTTGTTTCTCCATCTCGGCCTGAAGTTTTTTTAACTCTCCTTCAATATTATCAATAGAAACCTGCCTGGTATTCACCATTTGTTCAAGCGTCCTTTTGGCCTCCAGTCCTTTTATAGATTCATTCAGCGCCTTCATTACATCCACATAGCCAATTTTTACATCAGCGCCCCATGCGGAAACTACAGAAAATGCCAGTATGACTATTGCAGTAAAAGCCGTCTTTTTCATAATATCCCCCTTTTATAATTAGTAATTAGTAAGCAGCAAGTAGTTAGTAGTTAAGAAAAATATTTTAAAAATTTGTTTTTTTGTTTCCCCTGACTACTTACTACTGTCTACTAACTACTGTTCTTTAGAACAGTCCTCCAAAGGTAAACTCAAGTTTGCTCTGGTCCTCATCCTGTTTCGGTGATATATTATAACCCCATTCAAGCCTTATCGGCCCGATCGGGGACATCCATCTGATCCCAACACCCGTAGTATTTCTGAGTTCTGACGGAGATATGTTTTCATTATTGTCAAAGGCGCTGCCTGAATCAAAAAAGACAAGTCCCTTAAGCTTGACGGTTTTTTCTATAGGGAAAATATATTCTGCATTAAGTATCAGTTCTTTATTGCCGCCTATTTTTTCTCCCTGTTCATTTCTGGGACCGCCCTCTCCGAAACTAAGGCCTCTGACCGTACTTATGCCGCCTACATAAAATCTCTCATAAATAGGCAGTTCATGCCCTGTTATGCCCGAGGCGGAGCCAAAGCGCCCCCTTAATCCAATGGTGGTATCCCATATCACAGGGAAGTACCAGCTATTGTCAACTAAACCTTTTACAAAATAGTTGTCCCCGCCTATGCCTGCATAGGTAGTATAAAGGGCATATCTTGAGCCCGTAGTCGGATCCAGATAATTATCCCTCGTATCCCTCCAGATTGAAGGGCTTATGCTGCTTGTAATTTTCGTTCCCTCCTGGTCCTTTATAAATGATGATGCGTCTTCAGCTATCTCAGTAATTTCAACGTTTTCAAAATTGTATGTGATATTGCCGGCTACATACTCTGATAATTCCTTGCCCAGCCCCAGTGATGTGCCGATAGATTTCTTGTCATAATCAGGATAATGGTACAATTCATTATAAACGCTGACGGATGCGGATATTGGTTTATCCATAAACCATGGGTCTCTCAGGGTAATGCTGTAATTCCTCCTGCGTGAACTCATATCCGCCCTGAACTTCAAAAACAGCCCCTTCCCAAAGAGGTTTGACTGTGACACCTCACCCATGACCATAAATTTATCCGTTGAGCTGTAGCCGCCGCCGATACTCAGCATGCCGGTTAACCTCTCCTTGACTTTAACATTGAGGTCAACGAGTTTTTCCTCTGCCTTCGGCTCTGATGAAAGATCCACGGATTCAAAGTAGTTCAGGTTTGTTATCCTCTGATAGCTCCTTTTCAGGAGTTTTTTACTGAATATATCACCCTCATCAAGGCGCATTTCCCTCCTGATTACTTTGTCCCTTGTCTTCATATTCCCCGTGATCTCAATCCTGCCGATTCTGAAGATGTCGCCTTCTGTTATTGAAAGGGTTACGTTTGCTATCCTCTTATCCGCATTAATATCAATTATAGGATTGACGTCCGCCCTTGCGTATCCTTTATCCATATAGAGATCAAGAATCTTGTCAATATCGCTTCTCAATGCAGACCTGTTAAAGATCTTACCGGAAGATGTCCCGACCTGTTTAAACAATTCATCGGCAGTAAATATTGTATTGCCGGTGATATTAACAGCCCCGACCCTGTACTGCTCACCCTCGGATACGGATATTTTTATATAAATCTTCGTCTTTTCAGGGTTAAGCGTAACAAGAGGCTCAGAGATTACAACATATATGTAGCCCTTGCTGTGGTAAAGCTCTCTTATTCTCTCCACATCTATTTTCATCTCTTCTTTCTTGTAGAGGCCCGACCCGGTGATAAACGAGAGCAGCCATCTTTCCCTTGTTTTCATGGCTTTCTTAATTTCTTTTTCAGTTAAGTTCCTGTTACCCTCTATTGCAATGTCTTTAATTATTACTTTCGGGCCTTCCTCTATCTGGAATGTAAGGGCCACCGCTTCTTCTGAAACCTCCCTGACCACGGGAATGACCTTTACATGCCAGTACCCTTCAGACTGATAAAAAGAGATTAATTTATCAACATTGTCTGTTATAAGGGAAATGTTTGCCATAGAGCCTGAGGTTATTGTTATCTCCTCTTTAAGCTTGTCTGTCTCTATCTCCTCATTCCCCTGAAAATCTATGCTTGTTATCGTAGGTTTCTCTTTAAAAATAAGAATTAATTTAATGCCGCCTTCAAATGTCTCAATCTCAACCCTGACATCGTCAAAGTATCCGGTGCCGTACAGCGTCTTGATGTCTTTTTGCACAAGTTCATAAGAAAACGGTTCATTGACCCTGTTTTTCATCTTCGTCCTGATTGTATCTTCATCAATTTTTTTATTCCCTTTAATCTCAATAAAGGTGACAAGCGGCATTTCCTCCGCAAAAATGACAGAAGCAAAGATAAAAAACACCATTATGAATGCGGCGCCTGCGGCACATGACCACTTTAGCTTGCTGATAATTACCTCCCTGACTGTATTCTTCCCAGTCATGCAATTTTGCCGTAAAAAATCAAGTGGTAGTATAGCACTAATGACTTTATAAAATCCATTTTAACGGGTCAAAACGTAATTATTTTTTTATTGAAAAATTAGCAGGTTAATGGTATAAAAAAATAGTTGTGGGGAAGGCGACTTCTTCACCCAATGCCTTGGCGACAGTGAGACCCTTAAAACCTTTTTCTGCATTAACATACCGGAACTTTCGTCTCTTCTGGATCGGACAGGTCATATCCCTCACAGGCTCATGGATGCAGTCTGCCGCACAGGGCTGGCTCGTGCTGAAACTCACGGACTCGCCTTTTTACTTAGGACTTGCAGGCATGGCAGGAGGCCTGCCGATAATCTTATTTTCATTAGCCGGCGGTGTGGCTGCCGACAGATTCTCAAAAAGAAACATGCTTCTGCTCACGCAGGTGATGTTCACGGCGCTTACGCTGATGCTGGCTGTCCTTGTGTCTGCAAAAATTATAAATGTGTGGCATGTGCTGTTTTTTTCCTTTCTTATCGGTATGGTAAGCGCCTTTGATATTCCGGCGAGGCAATCCTTCTTAATGGAAATGGTGGGCAAGGAAAGCCTTCTGAACGCCATTGCCCTTAATTCAGCGGCATTTAACGGGGCAAGGGTTATAGGCCCTGCAATAGCGGGATTTCTCATAGGCTATCTTGACATTGCAGTATGTTTTTATATAAATGCAGTCAGCTTTATTGCCGGCATAATCAGTTACTTAAGGATGCGTCCAGATGAGATGAAGACTGTTGAACCTCCAGAAGCAAAACTGTCACTGCCGGGCAAAAGACTGTTTACTGACATATTTCAGGAATTCAAAGAAGGCATAAAATATATCTTTACAGAACCGAAAATATATACGCTTATTGTCTTTGTGGCAATAACAAGCCTCTTCGGGTTTCCATACATTACATTCCTGCCTGTGTATGCAAGAGACATCCTTAAAACAGGGGCCACCGGGCTTGGCGTGCTCATGGGCTCTGCCGGAGCCGGGGCATTTACCGGCGCAGTCGGGCTTGCATTAAAAGAGGATTTTAAGAGGAAGGGGATGCTTTTTGCAGCGGCTGGAATTACCTTCCCGGTTGCATTGCTCCTTTTTTCATATTCGGAAACTCCATGGTTTTCATCTTTGATGCTCTTCCTTGTCGGCTGGGGGGCAATAAGCCAGATGGCGACCGCAAACAGCATGCTTCAGATTACCGCCCCTGACAGACTCAGGGGAAGGGTCATGAGCGCCTTTACGCTCATGTTTCTGGGAATGGCGGCTGTGGGGAATTTTATCGTAGGCAGTATTGCGCACCGCATCGGAACCCAGAATGCGGTTGCAACGGGCGCTGTATTATGCCTCTTTGGAATAGTACTGCTTTTATGGAAAAAACCTGAGGTGCTGAAGATAAGTTAAATGCCTTGCAGCAAAATGCCTTGCGGATTTTGATTAATAGTATGCGGATTCGCCCTCTCGGTGATTGACCTCAGATAGCCATAGTCCAGCGCCTTTCCTGTGGCCAAAGGATAAAGCAGCATAGCCGCAAGCAATACCGCAGTGAGATACGCATAAAAATATTTCGCGCCTGTCTTCATTTTTATTTCAGAAACTGTAAGCCCCACAAGACAAAAAGCAAAAGGTATGACACCCAGCGAAGAAAGCATTTGTATCGGGCGTAATGCCAGGGCAAGGGGGAGATAGGAGATCCAGAAAAGAAATAAAACAATAAACCCTTTCTTTTGCTTCAGGGCATTAAAAAGCAGGTAGAATGAGGACGGAAGCACAAGGAGCCAAACCAGAGGATTACCCATTGCAACGGTTACATGCGGCTTTCCCCCGCTGTATGAAAAATTGCCGTACGCCATGAGCGGATTGATGAACCACTGCCATGCCTGCGTGTATTTAAAGACGTCGCCGCTGCTGCCCTGATGCGTTGCAATTTCTTTGGATAAAGCCTGCTGCATAAACAGCCAGTCGGATAAATCATAACCACGATCAAACCAGGGAATATAAGTCAGCAGAAAAACGGTAAAAGGAAGAACCGTGAGCGAAAGAATTGCAAAAATTATAAGGCCGGGGTCTTTCAACTTAAGGGTTTTGGTAATAATATACGGTATGCAGACCAGCAGCGGAAACAATGCATGCCCCTTGGATGCAAGCCCGAGTCCAAAGACAATCCCTGAGAGTGGGAGCAGCCACCAAATTATTTCCTCCTTCTCGTCTCTGACGCTCAGAACCGCAAGCAGTGTCCCGAGGATGAAAAAAAATGTGGTATGAACCTCCTGAATTGCCTGACGGCTGAAAGTGATGTGCATGGGGTCTACGGCAAGAAAAAAGGCGGCAAGACATGATGCTGTCGTATTGGAAGAAATCCTGTAAAGCAGCAGCCCCAGAAGCAGTACGGAAAGACAACCGAATAAAAGACTGAACCCCCTCAGACCGGCAGCCCCCCTGCCAAACATATTCATAGACAGGTCAACAAGGATGTTCCTCAGTTTAGGGTGATGAGGCATCACATACATGAACTGCCCGCTCTCAATATAAGAATCTGCGGCATACGCCGTCATAACTTCATCATGAATTGGCGGCTGTTCAATAACGCCCCAAAAACGCAGGAATACTCCGGCAAGCGTTATAAGAATCAATGCAGCATAAAAAATTTTTTTCTGTTCAGCGGTCATTCGCGCTCCCCCTTCAGCATCTCGGCAAATTTCCTGAGCTCTTCTCTTTCACTTTCAGTCACATCAGGGTTGTCCTCTGAAAGGTTAAGGGTAACAACATCCGCCTTTAAAGCAGATTTTTTAATCTCCTGTGCAAGCGATACCGCATCTGTATTACTGAAAAAAGAGGCATCTATGTTAAGCACTACAGGTTCAATAATATCAGGGATGTGATTTGACAGGATTCTCTTTGAGCCCCATTCATGAGCAATAATCCTGTCGGGAGTCGCCTTAAAAACATCCTGTTCATTCCACGCAGTCCTCCCTTTTTCTTCAAATACCGCATCCGGCAAAACATAATCAATCTCCCTGATGATATTGCCCTGCATTGCAATCCACAAAAAGTTCCTCGCGGTTAAACGCTTTTCATACTCTTCCATAATGTTAAGCCTCTTAACCGGAAAGCTGTCCGCATTTTTAAAGACATCGTCATTTTCAATCCCAACAAAGTTTAAAAATCTGCCGAAGTTGACAAGTACCCTTCCATGTACTCCCCGCGTCTTATAAAAAGTATAGACCTCATAAGAATTCTTAAAAAGGGTAATGGGGATAGCTGTATCGTTCAGGCCGTAAGCTGTATAATAGACCCTTGCCTTAAGCCCGTTGGTATGCAGCGTATAAAGCGAATAAATAAAAAAAATAGGGATAACCAGAGAGCCTGCCCGCACTGCAATTTTTGTAAAGGTCTTTTCCCCCATATCATGCATGCTGACGGATTGTACTTATCTGAATAGATTATACTTAAAAATACACCACAGCGTAGAGATGCCGTCCTTCCAGCCGGCTTTCTTGCCTTCGGCATAAGTCCTGCCGTGGTATGAAATGCCTACTTCATAAATCCTGCACTTTTTCTTTGCCGCTTTTGCAGTAATCTCCGCCTCAAAACCAAATCTGTTCTCTTCTATCTGTATAGAGGAGATAACCTCCCTTTTGAATGCCTTGTAGCAGGTCTCCACATCCGTCAGATTAAGGTTGGTGAAGAAGTTTGACAATAAAGTTATTAATCCGTTTCCCGCCCTGTGCCAGAAATAAATCGCCCTGTGGGGCCTTCCGCCCATAAATCTTGAGCCGTAAACAACATCCGCCCTGCCATCTAAAATAGGCTGGATTATCCGCGGGTATTCGTTCGGGTCGTATTCAAGGTCGGCATCCTGTATGATAACTATATCGCCTGTGGCTTCTTTAATGCCGGTCCTTACCGCTGCGCCCTTCCCCCTGTTGGATTCATGATAAATAACCTTATCTACTTTCCGGACAATGTCTTTTTCAAGTTTCTCTCTTGTCCCGTCAGTGGAAAAATCATCAACAATGATTATTTCCTTATCAGCGTAAGGAGAATTCTTTACGGCGTCAATAATTCTGTCGATGGTGCTGATTTCGTTAAAGCAGGGGATGATTACGGAGAGCTTCATCGGTATGCTTTTTACTATAGATTTTTAAGCGGAATTTGTCAAAAAACATGATGTTCTCAATAAACCTTGCCGGCTGCCGTTGAGCCTATTTATTTTTTCTTGCCGGATAATAAAGGCTTGATAAAATATTTCTCAATATCCCGCCTTTCCAGCCTTTCCAATATGTCTTCCGCTGTTTGGTATTCAGTGCCTTCTTCTTTAATCACAAGTTTGTAGAATTTACAGATCCCGCAATTACCTAATTTTTGAGCAAAGGTCCCTTGCACTGTCCCGCGGCAAAAGGTCCCAGCTACCGCCCAGCAGGCGCGCCCGGCGTTTTTCCCTTCATTTATGCCGTTTGCCCTGATCTCTGTGGCAGCCGGACAAATTCCTAACTCGGAAACCTTTTTCCCGCGTGGTTCCCTGCCGCATTTCATAACTTCCCAACAGTTTAGTTTTTTCTTTATTTTACCCATAAAAACATTTCCTTAATATAACCTCATTGTCAGCCTCATATTTTAAGGCATTAAATAAAACCGCTATAGTATACAACATCAGATTAGAAATCTTATGTTTATGGTAAAATAAAACCCTCTGAATTTTTATTTGCTTACTATGGAGGCGGTTTTGCAGGAAAAATACAACCCGCAGGAAATTGAAGAAAAGTGGCAGGACTTCTGGGATAAGAAAGCCCTTTACATGGTAACAGAAGACTCCGTCTCCCCTAAGTTCTACTGCCTTGAGATGTTCCCCTATCCCTCAGGGAAGATTCATATGGGGCACGTGCGCAATTATGTTATCGGAGACGTAATCTCAAGATACAAAAGGATGCGCGGTTTTAATGTGCTTCATCCGATGGGATGGGACGCCTTCGGCCTGCCTGCCGAGAATGCGGCAATAAAACACGGCGTTCACCCCGCAAAGTGGACTTATGAGAATATTGATTACATGCGCGGGCAGATTAAAAAGCTGGGCATCAGTTATGACTGGCAGAGAGAAGTTGCAACCTGCTCGCCCGAATATTACAAATGGAATCAGTGGTTTTTCATAAAGATGCTACAAAAAGGGCTGGCATACAGAAAGGCTTCTTTTGTCAATTGGTGCCCCTCATGTGAAACTGTCCTTGCAAATGAGCAGGTCCTTGACGGGCTGTGCTGGCGATGCGACAGCGCTGTAACGCAAAAAAAACTTGAGCAGTGGTTTTTTAAAATCACCTCGTACGCCGAGGAGCTTTTAAAATTCTGCGATAATCTTACAGGCTGGCCCGAGAAGGTCACAACCATGCAGAGAAACTGGATCGGCAGGAGCGAGGGCGTTGAGGTTGACTTTAAAATTGCCGGATATGACAAAAAAATCAGGATATTCACCACAAGGCAGGATACGCTCTTCGGTGCAACATTTATGAGCCTTGCAAAAAGACACCCGCTCATTGCCGAACTTGTAAAGGACAAAAAAACCCTCAAGAAAATTGAATCGCTCCCTGAAAACCCGGAGAAAAAAGAAGGCGTTTTTACAGGGCATTATGCCGTCAATCCGCTGACCGGTGACAAGATTCCAGTCTGGGCTGCAAATTTTGTCCTCATGGAATACGGCACCGGCGCAGTCATGGCCGTTCCCGCGCATGACCAGAGAGATTACGAGTTTGCACAGAAGTATAATCTGCCGGTGAGAGTTGTAATTGTAAAGGATTCAAGGATTCAAGGGTTCAAGGGTTCAAGTAATTCTCATTTGGCCGCTGGACCCCTGGACCCCTGGACCCCTCTCACCGCCGCTTACGAAGACGAGGGCGTCTTAATTGATTCAGGACAATTCTCAGGGCTTCCGAGCGATGAGGCAAGGTCAAAAATTGCCGGCTTTATTGAGGCAGGCGGTCTCGGCAAAAAGGTCGTGAATTACAAATTAAGGGACTGGGGCATATCAAGACAGCGGTACTGGGGCACGCCGATTCCGGTAATTTACTGCAACACCTGCGGCATCGTTTCTGTGCCTGAGGACAAACTTCCTGTCATTCTTCCTGAGAACGTCACGCTCACAGGCAAGGGCGCCACGCCCTTATCAGAGCTTTCGGATTTTATTAATACCGAATGCCCGAAATGCGGTAAGCCTGCAAAAAGGGAAACAGATACCATGGATACATTCGTTGACTCGTCATGGTATTTTTTGCGCTACTGCTCCCCCTCAGTTAATGATAAGGCTGTTGATTCAGACGCCGTCAATTACTGGATGCCCGTGGACCAGTACATAGGAGGGATTGAGCATGCAGTCCTCCACCTGCTTTATTCCAGATTTTTTACAAAGGCGCTCAGAGAAATCGGCATTGTCAAAGCAGACGAGCCGTTTAAAAAACTTCTTACTCAGGGGATGGTAATTAAAGAAGGCGCAAAGATGTCCAAATCTAAGGGCAATGTCGTGGACCCTGATTATTTAATCGGGGAATACGGCGCTGACACTGTAAGACTTTTCTGCCTTTTTGCCGCACCGCCTGAACGGGATTTGGACTGGTCAGACCACGGAGTGGAAGGCGCATTCCGCTTTTTAAACAGGGTATGGGGCTTTGTGTATAAAAGCCGTAATGCATTAAACGTAACGGGTAATGCGTCAGAAAATATAAACAGGTTACACATCACGGATAACGCATCACGGCTTTTAAGAAAGACCCATCAGACCATTAAAAAAGTCACAAACGACATTGAGCGCGATTATCATTTCAACACTGCCATAGCGTCATTAATGGAGCTTATGAATGAGGCGGCGGCTTTTGATGCCTCCACCCCGGAGGACGCAGAAGCCCTGCTATTCTGCATTAAAAATGTTATCATTTTGCTTTCGCCGTTTGCGCCGCATTTTGCTGAGGAAGCATGGGAATTTTCAGGAAGCAGACAGAGCATATTTACTGAACCCTGGCCCGAATGGGACGAAGCGATGACAAAGGAAGATGAGGTTGAACTTGTCGTACAGATAAACGGCAAATTAAGGGGCAAGCTCACAATACCTTCCGGGCTTGACGATGAAGCAATAAAGGAAAAAGCATTTCTTGACCCTAAAGTTATAGAATATACAAAGGGCAAGTCTGTCAAAAAAATAATAGTGGTTCAGGGCAGGCTTGTAAACATAGTCCTTTAAAATAAAAATTAAAAATGAAAAGTTCAAAAATACAATTCAAAAATAAAAATTTCCTTAATTTTGCATTTTGCATTTTGCATTTTGCATTTTTTTTAACCTCCTGCGGTTATCATTTAATCGGCTCCAGCACCCTGCCATTTGATTCGGTGACCATTAAACCGGTTAAGAATAAGACCTATGAGCCCCGTCTTGAAGAAAGATTGCATAATGCGCTTGCAAAGGAATTCATTGCACAGGGCATTAATGTAAAAACGGAAAAAGGCGATATTGAAATTGAGGCCACTGTAACTGCATTTGAACTGAACACCATAGCCACCCTTGATGAAAAAGCACAGGAACAGGCAATAATAATGAAGGTTGACATAAAAATTACAGACAAAGGTAAAGTTACCGAGTTTGCATCAATAGAATCGCCTTTAAGAATTACTTTCCAATCTTCCGGCTCCGTAAGCCAGGCTGTTGTTCATAAGGAAAAAACGGTTGATAAGGCATGCGCAGAAATAGCAAAAGAGATAATAGGGAAAACCGTAATAAAGTATGCTAAACAAAGGCCTTGAAAAAGAGCTGAAAAAACACCTGCCGCAGCCCATTTACTTTGTCTGGAGCGCAGAAAATTTTTTTCTGGATGACTTTCTTTCAAAAGCGGTTGATATGGTTCTTGCCGGCCATCTGAAAGACTTCAACTTCAATGTTTTTTATCCTGAAACTGTCCCGAATGAGATTATAGATTCTGCGCTTACCCTGCCTTTCATGGCGCCGCGGAGACTGGTAGTTGTCAGGGATTTTCACCAGTTTCAGAAGTCTTTTATCAAGGCATTGGAGCCGTATTTAAAGCAGCCTTCCCAAAGCACATGCATGCTCATACTTTCACAGGTAAAACCAAAAACCAGAAAAGACCAAAAAAACCTTTTTGATGACGTGCCCGTATTCCCGCTGATAATAAAGGAGGCTGATGTGCCTGCCTGGATAAAACAAAGGGCGCATGAAAAGGGCATTAACATGACTCAGGGAGCAGTTGATTATCTGATTGAATTTTTAGGACATGATATCGGACTGCTGGCGGCTGAGCTGGAAAAATTTTCTGCTTCCGGGCTTAAATTAATAGGCGGAAAAGACATACTGTCGCTCACTGGCATGATGAGGGAATACACTGTCTTTAATCTTGTTGATGCCGTAATGGCAAATAACAAGGCAAATGCCTTCAGAATTTTAAAAGTGCTGTTTGAAAACGGTTTTGAGGCAACATCAATCCTCGGAGCTTTAAACTGGCATTACAGGCAGTTTTATAACCTGTGGGAAGGGAAAGGCAAAAGGGTTCTAAAGATGGGAGAAATTACCTACCGTACGCTTTTAAAACACCTGCCGTCCTGCACTGAAAAATATTTCTCCGGCATATTCCAATGCATGCACGAAGCAGATGCAGGAATAAAAACTTCAACGGGTAGACCGGAAGTAATTATGGAACTGCTTCTGCTTAAGCTGCTCCAGCCGCACTCAATGAATTGACAAGCCTTGTAAGCCTTGAAACTTTTCTTGCAGCAGTGTTTTTGTGGATTATCCCCTTAGAAGCAGCTTTATCAATGGCACGAACAGCTTTGTGCAATACAGCCTTTGCGCCTTCTGCATTTTTACCGAGCACTTCTGACTCAACTTTTTTTGTAAAAGTCTTCAACGCGCTCTTTACGGAGACATTTCTCGCTCTCCTTTTAGGCGCCTGCCTTGCCCTTTTTATTGCTGATTTGCTCTTTTTCGGTGGTGACTTAGCCGGCAAAACTTACCTCCCCTGCTTATTGAGATTCCCCGTGGCAAAACCACAGGGAATACGCTCACTATCCATTTAATCCGGTAATTATTAACAGATTGATATGATAGCTTAGAACACCGGTGAAAGTCAAGCCGCTATAGACTCTATAGACTCTAATAAAGCATCTACGACAAATAATTTATAACTTATATTAACTTTTGTTATACTGATTTATGCTGAAAACCCGCATATTTCATGTATTGCTGATTGTTATTGCCGGCATTTTTGTCTATTCAAATACCCTTCAATCATCATTTCAGTTTGATGATAAGCGAAATATTGTTGAAAATTCTATTATTAAAGACTTCCGGTATTTTTCAGAGCCTTCAAAAGCAAAAGGGCTTAACATATATGATGGCTTTAAAAACAGATTTATAGGTTTCCTCACATTTGCTCTGAATTACAGACTGCACGGTCTTGATGTCACAGGCTATCATGCAGTCAATCTCATAATCCATATCATAAACGCATTGCTTGTGTACTGGCTGGCGCTGCTGACATTCTTTAGAGTGGCAAAGTGGCAAAGGGACAAAGTGGCAGAGGGGCAGGATGCACCGT
>JACRGX010000056.1 GCA_016212185.1 Nitrospirota bacterium | reverse complement strand
CGCGGCTTTCTTAAGGAAGAGGATATTGCCGCCGCCATGAAAGAGGTCAGGATTGCCCTGCTTGAGGCAGACGTCAACTTTAAGGTCGTCAAGGACTTTACTGACAAGGTAAAAGAGCGGGCTGTCGGCAAGGCAGTCCTTGAGAGCATTACCCCCGGACAGCAGGTCGTCAAGATTGTTTATGATGAACTCTGCAACCTTATGGGCGGCAGTCACAGCAAGATTCACCTTGCACCCAATCCCCCAACGGTCATAATGCTTGCCGGGCTTCACGGCTCAGGCAAAACCACTACCTGCGCAAAGCTTGCAAAAGGCTTTAAAAAAGACGGAAGGCGTCCGATGCTTGTTGCAATAGACACGGCAAGACCCGCAGCCATTGAACAGCTCATCTCTTTAGGCTCGCAGATAAATGTGCCTGTTTACGGCACAAAGGCAGGGGATGACCCTGTAAAGGTCTGCTCAGATGCCCTTAAGAAGGCAAACTCCGAAGGCATGGACATTGTCATTCTGGACACCGCAGGCAGAATGCATGTGGATGAGGACCTGATGAAGGAGCTTGAAAACATCAAGGCCGAGGCAAAGCCAAAGGAAATCCTTTTTGTGGCAGATGCCATGACAGGACAGGACGCAGTCAATATTGCAACCGCATTTAACAGCAGGCTTGATGTAAACGGGGTTATCCTGACAAAGATGGATGGCGATGCACGCGGCGGCGCGGCGCTTTCAATTGTTTCTGTAACGGGAAAGCCCGTGAAATTTATCGGCACCGGCGAAAAAATTGATCTGCTTGAGCCTTTTCACCCCGAAAGGATGGCATCAAGGATACTCGGCATGGGCGATGTCGTAAGCCTTGTGGAAAAGGCGCAGGAAGCAGTAGACATGCAGGATGCGTTTACGCTTCAGAAAAAGTTCAGGGAAGACAGGTTTAGCTTTGAAGACCTTAAAACACAGATTAAACAGCTCCGCAAAATGGGGCCCCTTGAAAATATCCTCGGTATGATCCCGGGGCTTGGCAAACAGCTTAAGGGGGTTTCGGTGGATGACCGCGAGGTCGTCAAGATTGAGGCTATAATAAATTCCATGACCAGACAGGAACGGGAGAATTATGCTATAATTAACGGCAGCCGTAAAAAAAGGATAGCCTCAGGAAGCGGAACTACCGTAACTGACGTAAACAGGCTGCTTAAACAGTACCTTGGAATGAAAAAGATGCTTAAGATGTTTAAAAACGGCAAGGG
Organism: Nitrospirota bacterium; assembly: GCA_016212185.1. Taxonomy (NCBI): domain Bacteria; kingdom Pseudomonadati; phylum Nitrospirota; species Nitrospirota bacterium. Next base: position 131,845 of record JACRGX010000056.1, on the reverse strand, counting down.
ATTCGGGCTGGGCAAGCTGAATTTCAAATTTTAATTTTTTGTTGGGGGGATAAAAAGTTGGTAAAGATCAGACTTACAAGAAAAGGCGGCAAGAAAAAACCATTCTACAGGGTGATAGTATGCGACTCAAGGTCCAGAAGAGACGGTCCGTTTCTGGAAATTTTAGGGACTTATAATCCTTTAACTAACCCTTCAGAAATCAAGATAAACACAGAAAGGGCCAAACACTGGCTCAGTTGTGGTGCGCAGCCGTCTTCTACCGTTCAGAAACTCTTGAAAATTTCCGGCGTATAGAAGACACTAACACTCATATGGAGGTGGGGCATGAGAGAATTGATTGAACACATGGCAAAGGCTTTGGTTGACAAGCCGGAGGAAGTTTCTGTGGCAGAAGTGGCAGGGGAAAGAACCACTGTTTACGAACTGAAGGTCGCACTGACTGATCTCGGCAAGGTAATCGGTAAACAGGGAAAAACTGCAAGGGCTATGCGGTCTATCTTAAGCGCGGCAGGTGCAAAACTCGGAAAGCACTGTGTGCTTGAGATTTTGGAATAAAAAAACAAACAGTGTCAGTGAATAGTGTCAGTTGACACTATTCACTGACACTGACACTTTAAGATGAAATGCGATATCCTGACGCTGTTTCCTGATATAATAACCGCCTACCTTAACGAGAGTATTCTTAAAAGGGCTCAGGAAAAGCACCTGCTTGAGATTAAGGTCTATAACATCAGAGATTTTGCGTCAGGAAAGCACAAGGTAGTTGACGATTACCCCTTTGGCGGCGGGGCAGGGATGGTAATTAAGGCTGAGCCGCTCTTTAAGGCAGTGGACCATCTTAAAAAAGATGATGTTAAGAGAAAGGTTATACTCTTAAGCCCACAGGGAAAGCCTTTTACACAGACTAAAGCTGAGGAGCTTTCAAAGGAAATCGCCCGGCTGGTCTTTATATGCGGCAAGTATGAGGGCATAGACGAAAGGGTAACAACCTCACTTGTGGATGAGGAAATTTCCGTAGGCGATTATGTTTTAACAGGCGGGGAGCTGGCGGCGCTGATTGTAATTGATGCCTCGGCAAGGCTTATTCCCGGAGCGCTCGGGGATGCAAGGTCGGCTGAGGAAGAGTCATTTTCATGGGGCTTGCTCGACTATCCCCATTTTACAAGGCCCGGAGAATTTGAGGGGATGAAGGTGCCGGAGGTCCTCATTTCCGGCAATCATAAGGAAATATGGCTTTGGCGCAGAAAAGAGGCGCTGAGAAAAACACTTAAAATAAGGCCTGACCTCATTGAAAAGATACAGCTTACTGATATTGATAAATTTTTAATTTCAGAGATAAAAGGAGAGGAATAAAATGGATGCCATAAAAGTTGTAGAAAGCAGTTATAAAAAAGAGCGCGCCTCTTTCGGCATAGGCGACACCGTTAAGGTGAATATCAGGGTCGTTGAGGGAGACAAGGAACGGTTTCAGCCTTACGAAGGCGTTGTGATTTCACGCAGGGGAAGCGGCACACGTGAGATGTTTACGGTAAGAAAACTTTCTTACGGCATCGGTGTGGAAAGGATATTCCCGATTAATTCCCCGATGATAGACAAGATAGAGCTTGTTAAAGAAGGGCATGTAAGACGAGCAAAACTTTATTACCTGCGCGGTAAAAAAGGCAAGGCGGCAAAGGTTAAAGAAAAATCCTTTAACGCATAAAGGAAGGCCATGAATGCCTCCGCACTCTTTCAGTTTGATGAAACAGTTAGGCGCGCTTATCCGGTAATTGCAGGCCTTGATGAGGCAGGCAGGGGACCCCTCGCAGGTCCTGTGGTAGCAGGGGCGGTTATACTGCCGGCAGGGCGCATAATTGAAGGCCTTAAGGATTCAAAACTAACCACTCTTAACGAACGCCTCCGGCTTTTTAATGATATTACGGCAAATGCAGTTGCCATAGGCATCGGGATTGTCAGCTCTGATGCAATAGACAGGATAAACATCCTGCAATCTACGTATCTTGCCATGAAGTCCGCAGTCCGGCATTTAAAACAAAACCCCGGCATCCTCTTAATTGACGCCGTCCGTCTCCCCGGAATTGAAATCCCGCAAAAATCCATCATCAAGGGCGAATCCATAAGCGCTTCCATCGCAGCAGCATCCATAATTGCAAAGGTTATAAGAGACAGCATAATGGATTTATATCATGAAAAATACCCACCATATAATTTCAGTAAACACAAGGGATACGGCACAAAAGAACACATAAGCCTCATACGCGCGTACGGTCCCTGCCCCATTCACAGGAAAAGTTTTAGAAAAGTAATGGATGTAGAACTGCCGCTTGCTTAAAGACCGTGATGAGTGTATCTTTTTATTCAATCGCCGCTGACATCGTTGTCCTAACCCATTTTTTGTGGATAATATTTCTTATCTTCGGCGCGGTCTGGGGCAGGAAATACAGACCGGTGAAAATATTTCATCTGTTTGGAATGGGGTTTGCCGTAGTTATACAGATATTCGGATGGTACTGCCCCCTGACACACCTTGAAATCCGGTTCAGGCGCATGCACAACCCGGAGATGACTTACTCAGGTTCTTTTATAATTCACTATATTGAAAAACTGGTATATGTCAACATCTCTGCCCGGACAATATTTATCCTGACAATAGTCCTTGCCATAATCACGGCATGGATTTATCTGAAAAAACCTTGGAAGAAAGCCAAAATCTAATCGTTATTTTCCGTACTGCGCTGAAGCACAGGCGTCCATTGCCTTTTAAAATCCGTAAACCTTCCGGCTTCAATTGCATCGCGCATTTGCTTAAAAAAACCGAGGTAAAAGTAAAGGTTGTGAATTGTATTGAGCCTCATTGATAAAATTTCCCTGTTCATAAAAAGATGCCTTAAGTAAGCCCTTGAATAATTACGGCAGGCATGGCATCCGCAATTTGAATCAAGGGGCTTCGGGTCTTTTTTAAACTCCTCGCGTTTTATGCTTATCCTGCCTGTGCTCGTGAATAATGTCCCGTTCCTTGCATTCCTTGTGGGCATCACGCAGTCAAACATATCAATGCCCGCTGATACCGCCTCAATGACATCAATGAGGTCTCCGACTCCCATGAGGTAACGCGGTTTGTACTCAGGCAGAATGGGCGCAGTATAATTGACCACTTCGTACATTAATTCCTTAGGCTCCCCCACGCTCAGCCCGCCGATTGCATACCCCTCAAAATCCATCTCCACTAATTCCCGCGCGCTCTGCCTCCTTAAATCTTCATAAACCCCGCCCTGAACAATTCCAAACAGCGCCTGACTATGCGGATTAGAAGTTAGGAAATTGAGAGGTTGAGAAGTTGAGATTTTTTTCTCATCTTCCCATCTTCTTAACTTCATAGCTTCTTTGCCCCTTTTCGCCCACCGAGTTGTTAATTCAAGGGATTTCAGCGTGTACTCTTTTGTCGCAGGATATGGCGTGCATTCATCAAAAGCCATTGCAATGTCCGAGCCGAGTGCAGCCTGAATTTCCATCACAAGCTCCGGCGTTAAAAAATGCAGGGAGCCGTCAAGATGAGACCTGAACTCAACGCCCTCATCTGTAATTTTTCTTAAAGGCGAGAGGCTGAACACCTGAAATCCTCCGCTGTCCGTAAGTATAGGCGCCTGCCAGTTCATGAATTTATGAAGCCCGCCTAATTCTTTAATTATCTCAGGCCCGGGCCTGAGGTAAAGGTGGTAGGTGTTTGAAAGTATGATCTCAGCGCCGATTTCCTTAAGCTCGTCCTGAGTCATTGCCTTGACAGCGGCACTTGTGCCCACAGGGATAAAGGCAGGCGTGTTGATAATCCCGCGCCTTGTATGTATCTGCCCCCGCCTCGCTGAGCCGTCGGTTGTAAGTATCTTAAATCGGAATTGTGATTTAACAGATTGCTCCATGGTCAGAATTATAGCATAAATAGAACTACCGGAAGCAAAGCAAGAGTACAGGTATTGTGCTATAATTCATTTGCAGAATATATTGCTGTTTGGGAGTGAGTTTTGGGAAGCAGACAACGAATAAAATTCAGAAACCCCCGGCCGCAAAAGCCCGCCGCAGGCAAGACCGCCTCTGAAATCGTCCGGGAATTAAAAGAGGGCAAGGCCCCTGTCTCCGATTACAGGGGGCAATCTCTGAAAATCCACGGCCTGATATGCGCCAAATGCGGGAGGGAGTTTGATTCCAAAGACCGGCGCCTCCTCACAGTGCATCATAAAGACGGCAACCGCCAAAACAATCCTCCTGACGGCTCCAACTGGGAAAACCTCTGCATCTATTGCCATGACGACGAGCACGGCAGAGCACTGCTCGGAGATTATCTTAAGGGGACAGGGGGAAAGAGTTGAGGAGGGGGGTTAATAAAAGTGAAGTATGGGGTGCCGTGTAATACTCATCAGATAAGTAATACGGAAAATTAATATTAACTTCGAGTTCTCTTGCCGTAATGCCTTTTTGCCTCATTGATTGCAAACAGCTTTTCATGCTTTGTGTCAACGATATACGGTCGGGGAGCTTTTTTTGCCTCAAACCTGATGATTATTTTAGCGTCAAGGGCCTCGGCTATCTTTTTAAGCGTGGATAATTTCGGCAGGCCATGTGTAAGTCTTTCTATCCTTGATACCGTAGATTGGGGAATTCCAGCTTTGACTGCAATATCCTCCTGTGTCATTTTCTTTTTTAATCTCTGCTCTATGATGCTTTTAGCAAGTTCATATTCAGGAAGCAGGTTTTCACATGCTTCTCTAACTTCTTTGTCCCTTAACAGTTTTTTCCTATGTTCCCTGTAAGTGTAACTCATAAATGTCACCTCTTTTTTGAGATATAGTCTTGCATCCTTTTAATGGCTATCTCTATTTCTTTTCGCGGCGTTTTTTTTGTCTTTTTTGTGAAACCATGCAATAGAATAAATTTCTTGCCTGTATAGGCAAAATAAAATATCCTGTGGATATTGGACCTGTCTTTTATTCTTATTTCAAATAGCTTCTTGCTGCCGGTGATCGGCTTCACATAAGGTTCTTTTACATTTAGTCCGTATTCCTCTAACAGGTCTGCAATAAAAACATAGTTGGCTTTGCCCTCCGGAGATAGGGAATCAATGAATTTCTCTACCGGTCGTTTACCATCAACAGTAGCGTAATACTCAATCGCCCATGGCATAATTTAGTATATAGCATCAGTGCTATAAAGTAAACAGCGTTAGAAAGGACCAGACTTTTGTACGGGGTAAAGTTTAAGCACCTTGGTCTCGGAATCCCTTTGTCCCTTTTGCGCTTCCCGCAGCGTCAGCAAAGAGTCCTCAGACTTTTGCACTATTGCCATGACGACGAGCACAGCAGAGCACTGCCCGGAGATTATCTTAAGGGGACAGGGGGGAAGATTTGAGATTGGGGGGTTAATAAAAGTTAAGTATGGTGTGCCAGGGATAGCGGCTTGTATTTTTTGAGAGAGGAGAGATAAGATGGAAATTTTAAATTTTAAAAATACTGGGGTGTTGAGCTTGTCCAAAAACTCAGTATTTGTCATCCTCCAGCTTGACCGGTAGTTCAAAGCATATTGAAAAAACTGGATTCCCGCCTACACAGGAATGACGAATTTTTGTAGGAATCTGAGTTTTTAGACAAGCTCTGTGTCCCTGATTATTTTCTGTTTGTTTTTTTATTGTTTTTTAGGATACCAAAAATCCCACTTTTTTTTGCTTCTTGAGAAATCAGGGAATTGAGGTCCTGTCGGGCATACATATCGTCCATCATATTTTGCGTTACTTGTAGTTTCATGAAATACTAATTGGGCAATCGGAATTCCTGGATAAACGGCAATTGGTACTTCCCCTTCATTAATTATTTCTAATGTAATACAGCCTTTAAAGCCAGGGTCTACTTTTGTAGCAGTAGCAATTATTAATCCCATACGTCCCCAAGTAGATTTTCCAGCTACATAACACATTAAATCACTGGGCAAGCAGATATATTCAAGTGTACTTCCTATTATAAGTTGATTTGGATGAAGTACAAATTCTTCATGATATCTTAGCGTAATTTTTTCATAATATCTTTCTACTTTTTTCAACGATGTTTCGTCAGCAATGTCTAATAACGGAAAAGATTGTTTTCTCATAACAATAAATTCATTGCCAAGTCGCACATTCACAGCAGAAGCATCAAATGAATCACGAGGGTCGAACAACGGAGTAATAACTAAACGGCTCTCTATTTCTTTATTCATACAGTGAAAAATATCTTTTTTAGTTAGTGCGCTCATAATTTATCAAACTCATATCTGGAAGGAACCCCCTTCTCTTCTCTATACTTCTTTTCAATATCAGAGTATTCAATTGCTTTTAGTGCTAAGCGATTCATTCTGTCTTGTTCATTCTTTATTCCCTCATTAAGGTTTCCTTCTTCATCAATCAGTTTTTTAGCATAAGAGATTTTATAAAACCACGTAGCATTAAAAATATAGGTTAAATTTACAGGTTCCCTTTCATTAACACTTTTTTCATACGCATTAGGTGGTATTCCAAGGGCTAATCTTTCAATTAAATGTGGTATTTTTTTCATAAAAATCAGATTCTTTATTATAAAAGTCTTTTGATAGTGGCTTATACTTTTCAATAAAAAACTTTTTCCCTTCAGTAATATGCTCTTTAATATATTTATATGAAATATTTAAAGTAACATCTGTTTCAATTTGTTTTTGATCCGTTTCTTCTTTAACAATATCCTTTATTATGTCAAACCGTTCCGATACACTTTGAGGTATATTTTTATTTTTAAATTTATCCTTTGGTAAAGGAAACACAGTCATATCATTAACTATATTTACTACTTCACGAAGACGCATACGCCACGGAGGATAATACCTATTTTCATCTGATGGCTTTACATCTAAACCATCACTTTTCTGAAGGGCAATTTCTAAAAGAGAAAATAATAAGGCTGGACCAAATAAAATACAACCAATTATATCTGATAATATCTCCTCAAGACCATTTTCCCACGCTTTTGTTGCTTTTCTTATTGCTCTACTTAATTCTTCTTGTATTAAACCTTTCTTTATTTCATGCAAAAATAAAGGAGGAATTTCGGTGCCATTCTCTGTCTTTTTTTTATTCATCACCTCGTCAAATCTTGCATTAATATCTTTTACAATAACAGGGTTTATATCATTCTTAATATTTTGTAGAGCTTTTTCTCTAAATCTTTTAATGAACTCCTTTGAAGCAAGATGACCTATTTCATGTCCCAAGAGACAATGTAGGAGAATATTTTTTCTTTCAATTGTAGGAAAAGATATAATATAGAAATTTTTACTAATCTTAAGCACATCTTTTAAATCAGTTTTTGTAAATAATTCATATGGAGATAATATCTTGTAATAGTAATCATAAAGATTATCAGTAATAATTGTATAATTATATTTCCATTGCGGCCTGAGTAAAATCTCAATATCGGTACCAGGTAAGTAGTTTTTTATATTTTTTTGAATTGGTATGACGAAACTCCACGGAAGTTTCTGGGTCAAAGCGCCATCTATATAGCGTATATGTGCTCCAATATCTCTAACAACGGAATCTATAGCTTGTAGTAAAGTAAAACTCGCTTCAACTTTTTTTGTGTTACTCCACTCTATGTCTTTATAAAAATATATGGTCGCTTCTTCTAAATATTCGCAGCTTTTTATAAGAGTCTCTGCTAATCTTTTAGGCGCGTCAGAAGCAAAATCTTGAGATAACAAAGAATTGCATCGAGTAATTATTGATTTAGCACGAGATATTATTTGGAAGGTATATTCTTCAATTAACTTTTTATTATAAATATTCATTCATGGAGGGTCTATTGGCCGTTATACTGCAATTGCTTCTCAATAGATTCTTTGTCGTGGAGGTAATCTTCCTTCTGTATATCACTGCTCAAAGAACGGCCTAATGCAAAAAAGAAGTTTTCTAACTTTTGAATGTTAATACCATCTTTTTTTCTATTTTTACAAAGGGTGGTTAATTCCTTATCATAATTTTCAAAATATTCTGTAAAACCATCAATTTCTCTGGTTAATTCCAATTTTCTTAAAGTCGACAGAGCATATTCATAAATAGACAACCCTTCCATTGAAGGTGACAAACCCTCTTTAAAATTTTTCCCTTCAACAAGTGTAGCCCCTTCAATAATCCGAGACAATAGGGCTGAGCCTTTTTTTAAAACAGAACATTGTCTCTCATTCAGCTCTTTACCCGCTTCCGCATCTTCAAGGACTAAAACTACTTGACTTGCTAAGGGCATAAAATTAAAAACCATTGCTTTTTCTTCTAAGTTAAGCAATGTCATAACCCCTCCTTTTTTATTCTTTTAATGTATTATGTTAACACCTTAAAGACGTTATCTTTCTTTTTATAAAAGGATAATATTATTACAGGTCTATGTCAATAGTTATTTTAAGGATGATGTTACTATTTTAAAATGTCACACATTATAAAAATTAGGGAAATACATATTTTTTGCCTCTTGTAAAGCTTCATCTTCGGGTTTCAAACATATATAAAAACCCCGCAATCCTTGCAATACCGATACCTTCAAAATCTTTTTAATGTAACCAGGGGGTTATCTCCACTTACCCATGCCCTGTCCATATCCCCACGGCAATGGCGGTAAAACTCAGCGCAAGGATTACCCAGTGAAATGCCTGAAGCACAAAGAATATTTTTTTTGTGTCAAGCTTTTCGCCTGAAGGCTTTGTAAAGACTTTTTTGAAGATGATTTTTTCAAGACCGAATAAAAGCGACGCATACAAAGCCCATACAATTATCATTATCCATGCGCCGGCGCTGAACCCCTTTTCATAAAGCAGGTAAAACCCGGACAGCCCCGCAAGGATAACCATTACCTTTGCAATCTTTGCAAACTTGTGCTCTACTCCCTGAAACATCATGACCTGCTCCAGCGAGCTTTCAGTCCGCTGTATCATGGGAAATACAATCATTGTCACAAAAGCCACGCCTCCTATCCATATGACTATAGAAAATATATGAATTATTAATGATATTATGTAAAGCATATTCACATCCTTTCCGGGGCGCTGACCCCGAGCATTTTAAGTCCTTCTTCAAGCACCGCCTGCACCGCCCTGCACAGGCAGAGTCTTGCAGAAGTCAGCACTTCGTTATCAGTTATTACCCTGTGTTTGTTGTAATAAGAATGAAATAATTTTGCCAGCTCCTGAAGATAAAAAGTTATCCTGTGCGGTTCAAATGAAAGCGCTGCGCCTTCAAACAGCATCGGATACTGAAGGAGTTTTTTAATTATAGAAATCTCTTCCGCCTCTTTTAAAAATAATAACTCCACCCCTTGAACCCTTAAACCCTTGAACCCTTGAACCCCTTTTTCTTCCGCTTGCCTGAATATGCTTACTATTCTTGCAAATGCGTACTGGACATAAAAAACAGGATTTTCAGCCGACTGCTCCTTGGCAATATCAATGTCAAAATCAAGATGACTGTCAGCCCTGCGCGTAAGAAATATGAATTTTGCGGTATCGGCTCCTACTTCTTCAATCACCTCGCGCAGCGTTATGAACTCGCCTGAACGTTTTGACATCTGAACCAGCTTTCCATGCCTGAGCAGTGAAACCATTTGAATAAGGATTACCTTGAATTTTTTCTCCGGAAGCCCGAATGCCTTGAGCACAGACCTGAGCCGAGGGATATAGCCGTGATGGTCTGCGCCCCAGATGTCAATGATGGTATCAAATTTCCTGTCAAGTTTATCTTTATGATAGGCTATATCTGATGCAAAATATGTGTACTCGCCGTCTTTTTTTACCACAACTCTGTCCTTGTCATCGCCGAATTTTGCGGATGCAAACCATAACGCATCATCCTGCTTATAAAGGAGCCCCATCTGCCTGAGCACTGCAAGGGAGTCTTCAACATCACCTTTTTCATAGAGTTCTTTTTCGCTCTGCCACCTGTCAAATGCAACGCCGAAATCACGGAGGTCATTTGCAATCTGTGCAAGCATTTTCTTATAAGCAAACTTCATGAAAAAATTTCCGCATTCGTCAAACGATGTGCCGAGATATTTATTGCCGGCGTTTTTAATGATCTCCTCTGCGATGGATTCTATATAAGCGCCGTGGTAACCGTTCTCAGGGAATTTGATGTCGTTTCCAAGCATCTGCTGATACCTTGCATAAACAGACTGCCCGAGCATCCTTACCTGCACCCCTGCATCATTGATGTAATACTCCTTCTGAACCTTATAGCCTGCAGCTTGAAGGATATTGCTCAGGGCATTGCCAACCGCAGCGCCCCTGCCGTGCCCTATGTGAAGGGGACCTGTGGGGTTGGCGCTTACAAACTCAATCTGCACCTTTCTGCCGCTGCCGATATTAACTCTCAAAAAAGAATATTCTTCTTTTAGCAGTCTTTCAAAGCTGTTATACAGATATTCCTTTTTAAATGTGAAGTTTATAAACCCCGCCCCTGCCACTTCAATCTTTTCAAATATGCCGTCTCTTCCGGATGCCTTTACAGCATTAACAATATCCTGAGCAATCTCCCGCGGCGGTTTTTTTAGGGTCTTTGCAAGACTCATTGCAAGGGTGGTAGTAATATCGCCGAGCGATTCGTTTCTGGGGATTTCCACCTCAATATCCCGAAACTTAGGGATGCCCTCAGGCAATTCCCACTGTTTTTCAAGCCTCTTAAGCGCAGCCTGAACTATGTCAATAATTTCATGTTTCATAAGTTATAAGTTTAAATATAAGTCAAAAGTAAGTCAAATGAACTACCCCGCAGTTCCGACATTTTGGGACAAGGTATCTAAACCATCATTCCGGCTTGTCCGGTCGGAGCGACTCTTCGCGTAGACTCGCTTCGAGAATCTTTTTTCAATCCCGAAACATTCGGGACCGACGCGCTTCGCTTGCGGGAATGACAAACAAAATACAGACGCCTGAAAAATAAAGGGGGAAATAAACAGAGGCTTACCCAATGGCATTTATTTTTTTCTGCACAGACCCCGGATATGGTTTGGATAATTCCTTTAATTTTTTCATGTCCAGATTCTCAAGCTCAGGCGGGATGCTGATAACTTCAATTGCACTGGCAGTACTTAGTGCCTGGTTTTATAAGAGAAAAACACAGACTGTTTAACGCCGGGATTTTTTTGCGGTCTTCTTCTTGACAGGTTTCTTTACGGGTTTTTTGCCCTGTTTTTTGGCACTGCCTTTACTGCCGTGTTTCTTCGGGACGGGCTTAGTCTTTTTCTTAGAAACAGCCTTTTTCTTAGGTTTCACTTTCTTCGGTGCTGGTTTTTTCTTGAGGATTGCCTTCTCCTTTGGCTTCACTTTTTTTGGTGTGGTCTTCTTTTTGGGTTTTACCTTTTTGGCAGGAACAACCTTTTTCTTCAGGGACGCCTTTGCGGCAGGTCCTGCAAGAATTTCCTTCAGCTCTTTTGCATTCTGCGGCGCATACCCGAACGCATCATTATTGAAAAATATATACACATCCTTCCCCTCTTTCATGAACGCCTTTATTTTTTTTGCATCCTTCTTCAACTGCTCTGTGGGATAAGGGGTGGAATAATTTCCGCCTTTGCCGTGCCTTCTGATATAAACAAAGTCGGCAGTCAAAGGCACTTCTTCAATAAAGGGCGGCCAGTCTGCCATACATACGGCAATATTGTAAGTTGAAAGCAGTTTGAAAACCTTGCTGTTAATCCAGCTCTTATGCCTGAATTCAAAGGCATACCGCATAGGATAAGGCTTAAGCGCCTCTATAAATTCCTTAAGCACCTTCAGGTTTGCCTTCAGGTTGGGCGGAAGCTGCCACAGCACCACTTCAAGTTTCTCCATAAGAGGCGCGGTGGTATTGAAAAAAGTTGAAAGCGGAAGCTCAACGTCCTTGAGTTTCTTTACATGTGTTATAAAACGGCTGCCCTTAAGGCTGAATGAAAATCTCGGAGATGTTTCCTTATACCACCTCTCAAAGGCCTCTTTCTTAAGCAGTCTGTAAAAGGTGACATTTAATTCAAGGGCGTCAAATTTTTCTCCGTAGAATGAGAGCCAGTTTTTTTGCGGAAGTTCCTCCGGATAAAAAACACCTTTCCAAGCATCGTACATAAACCCGCTGCAGCCTATTTTGTATTTTTGCATATCAGTCATAAGTATACCAAAGAAATCCCAAATTTCAAATTTTAAATTTGAAATTTGGGATTATTCACTCTATCACGCCACCGCCTATAACAATATCGCCGTCATAAAAAACTGCGCTCTGCCCTGGGGCCGGCGCCCATTGGGGGCTGTCAAATTCTACCATAACCACTTGATTTTTAATAGAAATTATTGTCGCATCCGCCTCTTTCATTGTAGAGCGCACCTTTGCTTTTGCCCTTAACAGCTTTGACAGCGGCTCAATGGAAATCCAGTTTAAGTCCTTCACCTTAAATGCCTTTTTCATAGCATCTTCTGCGCTGCCTACAATAATTGTATTATTCTGACTCTGAATGCCTGCCACATAAAGGGCTTTTAACGACTGCACTCCAAGCCTTTTTCGCTGTCCTATCGTATAAAATGCAACCCCTTTGTGCTCTCCGATTACTTTCATCTGAGTATTAACAACAGGTCCGGGCTTTAATGAGTCAGGGGCAAAACTCTTTATAAAATCAACATAACTTCCGCTGCCGATAAAGCATATCTCCTGGCTCTCTGCCCTTAATGCGCTGCCGAGACCAAGCCCTTTTGCTATTTCCCTTGTCTGCTCTTTTTTAAATTCACCAAGGGGAAATATTGTCTTTGAAAGCCATTCCTGCGTCATCACATAAAGGACATATGACTGGTCTTTTTTCAGGTCAATGCCCTTTAACAGCAAGTATGAAGGTTGAAGGTTGAAGGATGAATTCACTGCGGAAGTTTCATTTGACCCCTTGACCCCTTGACCCCTTGAATCCTGTTTCTTGATTCTCGCATAATGCCCTGTGGCAATGACCTCTGCCCCGAGTTTTTCTGCCTGCTTTAGCAGGAAGTCAAATTTTATGAACTTATTGCAGAGTATGCAGGGGTTTGGCGTAGCGCCTGAGATATAAGAGCTGCAAAAATTTTCAATTACATGCTTATAAAACGCATCTCTGACATCTACGGTGTAATGCTCTATGCCGAGTTTTCTTGCAACGTCTTTTGCAATCTCAATAGTCTCTATGGAACAGCATGTGTCCGCTTTTTTTGTGTCCCTTGCATCCCAGAGTTCAAAGCTTAAACCTGTAACATCATAGCCTTGTTTTTTAAGAAGATATGCGGCGACTGAGGAATCAACTCCGCCGCTCATAGCAACAACTGCCTTCACTTAAGCGCCGTCCTCAACATTCCCTCATGTTTTTTTAAAAGCTTCATTGCCTCATTACGGTTTAATTTTTTCACCTTCATTAAAATCGCAAGTTTTGCGTTTCCTTTAGAGGCCTTTAGAAATTTCTCCGCCTCCCTTTCACTTGCACCGGTTATTTCCTTGATTATATTTTTTGCCCGCTCCCGCAATTTTTTATTCGCCGGCTTTACGTCAACCATAAGGTTCTGATAGACCTTTCCAAGCCGCACCATTGTAAAAGTTGAAATCATATTTAAAATTACCTTTGTCGCAGTGCCTGCCTTAAGCCTTGTAGAGCCTGTGAGTAATTCAGGGCCTGTAATAACCTTTATTAACCAGTCAACAAAAGGCGGTTTCTGAATTTTATTAAAGGTGACAAGCCATGTCTCTGCCCTCTGTCTTTTTGCCTCCTTTAATGCAGAGAGGACAAACGGGGTTCTGCCGCTTGCAGTAATTCCTATCACCATATCCTTAGTCCCGATTTTCCTGGTCCTGACTGCATCAGCCGCTGATTTAATATTATCTTCCGCTCTTTCAACAGAAGAAAAAACCGCCTTTTTACCGCCGGCGATAACCGCCTGAAATTTATTTTTTGGCGTGCCGAATGTGGGACGCACCTCTGCCGCATCAATAACCCCTATGCGTCCGCTTGTGCCGGCGCCGATATAGAAAACCCTTCCGCCTTTTATAAGCGCCTTCACTGCAGAGGCTATTGCATCTTCAATGGATTTTTTTTCTTTAAGTATGCTTTTTAAGCCGTGTATTTCCCCTCTGATAAATAGCTCAATAGCCTTGTCTGTTGGAATAATATCAAGATCGTTGGAACGGGGATTTCGCGTTTCTGTTATGTACATAAAGTTTGCCCGTTTAATCATAACACAATTTTGTTTTGCAGTGAAATCCATGAATCTCATCTGCGCTGTTTTATTTGTTTTTTCCTGTTACGCTTACCGCATTTTGGTTTTAATACTTTTGCAACTCTGTGCATTTATGTTATATTTCATATATCATGGAAAAAAAGCTCATTGAAGAATCCAAAAAATATTTAATGAACACTTATGCTCGCCTTCCGGTCGTGCTCAGAAAAGGACGGGGCATGAAGGTCTGGAGCACAGACGGCAAGGAATATCTGGATTTTGTCGGCGGAATTGCCGTAAACTGCCTGGGGCACTGCCATCCAAAGGTTGTGATAGCGCTTCAGAAACAATCGCAGCGGCTTCTGCATGTATCAAATCTTTATCACATAGAGCCTCAGATAAAGCTCGCAAGGCTCCTGATTGAAAATTCATGCGCGGACAGGGTGTTTTTCTGCAATTCAGGCGCTGAGGCGGTTGAAGCCGCCATAAAACTTGCAAGAAAATATTCAAAGGACCATGGAGTGGCGGACAAGTATGAGATTATTACTGCCCACGGCTCTTTTCACGGCAGGACTCTTGCGGCGCTTAGTGCAACCGGCCAGGAAAAATTCCACAAAGGTTTTGAACCCCTCATGCCGGGCTTTAAACACATCCCGTTTAATGACATTGATGCGCTCACAAAAGCCATAACAAAACACACCTGCGCTGTGATGCTTGAACCAATACAGGGAGAAATCGGGATAAAACTGCCCTCGGAGAGCTATCTGAAACATGTCCGCAATATCTGCGATGATAACGGGCTTTTGCTTATCCTTGACGAGGTCCAGACCGGCATGGGAAGAACAGGCAAGTTTTTTGCCTATGAACATTTTGGAATAGAGCCTGACATCATTACCCTTGCCAAAGGGCTTGGCGGCGGTGTTGCCATAGGCGCAATGCTCGCAAAAGACTCTGTGGCTCATTCATTTCAGCCGGGCACACATGCCTCAACCTTCGGTGGGAATCCGCTCGCATGCGTTGCCGCAATTGCAACTATAGAAACCCTGCTTGAAGACGGTTTTATCCATGCTAACTGCAACCGCATGGGGAAATACCTCAAAAAAAGCCTTGAGCGGTTAAAAAAAGATTTCCCCTCCTCCATTGCTGAAATAAGGGGAATGGGGCTTATGCTCGGCATGGAGCTCACAAAGCCCTGTTCATCCATAGTCAATCTGTGCCTTGAAAAGGGAGTGCTTATAAACTGCACCAGCGGCAATGTGCTCCGTTTCCTGCCTCCCTTAATAGTTACGGAAAAAGAAATAGACAGCCTTATTGACGTTCTTGAAGATGTATTTGGCGAGGTGGCGTAAAGTTAGTTGTTAGTAGTTAGTAATTAGCAATTGGTAAAAAAGGGGAAATATGAAAAGGGATTTTCTTACACTCAGGGATTTGTCAGCAGATGAATTAAGCGCTGTGCTGAAAAGGGCTGCGGAGCTTAAAGCGGGCAAAGATGCCTCTGCATGTCCGCTTATCGGAAAAAGCATCGGTATGCTTTTTGAAAAGGCGTCAACAAGGACCAGGCTTTCATTTCAGGTAGGGATTTACCAGCTTGGCGCGCAGACTGTTTACCTTAACCCGAATGAGATACAGTTTGGCAGGGGTGAAACCATTGAGGATACCGCAAGGGTTCTCTCAAGATATTTAAATGGATTCATCTTAAGGACCTTTGCGCATAAAACAATTGAGGCTTTTGCCCAGAGCGCGGCTATCCCCGTAATCAACGGGCTTACAGACATGCATCACCCGTGTCAGGCGCTTGCAGACCTGATGACAATAAAAGAAGAAAAGGGCGGTTTTAAAGGCGTGCATCTGGCATATGTCGGCGACGGCAATAATGTTGCCAATTCTTTAATTGAGGCCGCTTCCATGACAGGAATGGAAATAACCATTGCATGTCCGAAAGGGTATGAGCCGGACAAGGCAATTCTAAAAAAGGCTGTTTCTGAAGGCACAAAAGCGAGGATAATAAACGACCCGAAAAAAGCTGTCAAAGACGCTGATGTGCTTTATACTGACGTATGGGTAAGCATGGGGCAGGAGAAAGAGGCGGCAAAAAGGAAAAAGATATTTAAGTCCTTTCAGATTAACAAGACCCTTCTTTCGCTTGCAAAACCTGACGCCGTTGTCATGCACTGCCTGCCTGCTCACAAGGGGGAGGAAATTACCGCGGATGCCTTTGAATCCCCTCAAAGCGTTGTATTCCAGCAGGCAGAAAACAGGCTCCACGCGCAAAAAGCATTGCTTGAGATGCTGATACGGTAGGGGCGAGGGCTACATTTTTTTAATCATCTCATTGGCGGCCAAAGATTTTCCCTGATTAATCTTTTTTCTATCACCTGATCGGACACCTCAAAATACTTGGCGATGCCATGAGCTATATATTGGCGGGTTGAATCGCCGGATGTATCCCAAGCATCAAAACCTATACTTTTTGCCAACGCAACTGCATCATTTAATTTCTCTATCAGTTTTTCTCTCGGCACGAGTAAACTTCCGGCAAATTCGTAAGCATGCTGTTCAATCCAATAATATTGATCCTCCGGTATTTTTTGGAAAAAATCTATCCACTCAGAGACAGAGGAATATTGGATCTTTGAAAAAGTATCAGGATGAAGGATAAGATGTCCAATTTCATGCGCTACGGAAAATCTGAGCCTGTTCTGAGACTTTTCATTCAGAAAATCGTTTTGATCAACCACGATTGTTTTTAGATCACCGAGCAACAATGCGTCAACATCTCCTGCTTCTTTCAGATTTAAAATTGTCCGGATTTCAATGTCAAGTTCAAATTCAACTATCTCAAAAATATCAACGGGGATTGTATCACGCGGCCAATATCGTACGCGAAATTCATCTACTGCCTTTCTTATGTCCTCAATCGTTATGAATGGCGCCTTAAATTCCCCCGGGTCTATCATTCCGTATCTAACTTTTCCTTATCTTATCAACCAGTTTCTGCATCTCTTCCACCGTTGGTTTTTGACCCCGCAATGTTCTGAAGAAGGCAGGGAGCATTCCTACGACTTCATAGTCAGACATCAGGTCTTTGGGTATGATTCCCCGATTTACTGCAGCAAGATCGAAAAAGGTATACCAGTCGTCACTGCCTGCTTTGATGCTAAGAGCTTTTGCGTAACGTTCAAGTATATCCGTATCCTGCGGAGGAGCCATTGCGCCGCGTTCAAGACGGCTGATGTTGGCAGGGTCCGCTGAGGCCTTGATACAAAACTCTCTAAGCGTGATTCTTTTTCTCTTACGAAGGCTTTTGAAAAAATCCCCAAAGGATTTATAGTCGCCAGCCATAGTTAAATACCTCCTTGTCTGATATTTGTTGTACTCTTAGTACAATTATTACAAATTTATGAGTGGGATGTCAAGTTCTTGAAAGCTAGATCTTGAAAGCTAGATTAGGATTATTAAATTGATATGACCGATGTATATCCTCCGCAAATCTCGGTCATTACGTAAAATAATGTAGCCATCTTTAAATATAAGAATATCAATAAGTTATCCGCCACTGCGTTTTTAAAATGAAATAATGCTTGACTATGATTTTAAACTATGTGTTATAATTTAATTACACTAACTAACCGTGGGAAACACCCACCAATTATTCAGGGGGGAGAAATCCCCCCTTTACATTTATTGTGGATAAACTATCAAAGCGTTGCGGCATTTATCTTGATTGGGATAATATCTGGGGTGGCATATTAAGTTTCTTTGAAATCAAAGTAGAAAAAAATCCCACTAAAAGAAAACCGTTAGAAGCCCCTCTAAAAGAAAAAATCAAAACATTTTTAGGTGAATTTTCAGAAAAAATTTACAAAAATTCTCAGCTTGACGAAGAAATAAGATATATAAAAGCGTTTGCTGACTTTGACAGATTACCGCATGCCAGTGACTTCAACCCTTCAATAACTAATTTACTCCACAATGCTGGGATTGAACCTTTTATTTCATTTGTCACAGCAGGTGGGTTTAAAATAAAAGACGCTTCTGACAGGTCTTTAATTTTAGAAGTGATAGAAGACGTATTTTTTCTAAGAAATCCATAGATACAGTAATAATTGCATCTGGAGATGTAGACTTTTATCCTTTAGCGGCATTTATTAGAGAACATAGTGAGAAAAGAGTGCGTTTTCTGTCTTTTAAGAACCGCCTTAGTGATTTTTATAAAAATTTACCTGCGCTTAAAAACGAGTTAATATTTATTGAAAACCTTATGGGAAATTCACTCGATCTTTTTACTAAAACATTAGAATTGCCTCTGGAGACAGAAGAAAAACCTAAGTATGAACTTTTTAAAAGTCGCCTGATGTACAGCATTAAAAGCTGGAAAGAGAAAAAAGAGAAGGATGTTAAGACCGGGCTTGTTATAAGGAGTTGGTTGCCTAAATGGGAATTAACAATCTCAACCGAAGAAGCTAATATTTATTTAAAAAAATTAATAGATGAAAGCATTATTGAAATACAGCCTGATAATCCTATTGAGCATCTAAATGGCATTATAAAAATTAAATCTTGATTTCCTTTTGCACTCTCACACCACCAACTCCCCTGTAAATGCTCTCTGCATGAGACTCTGAAAGAGTTCATCAAGCTTCTTCCTGCTTTCCGCCTGTCTCTGCTTCTCGGCTTCTATATCCTCAACGAGCCTTGCGAATTTCTGCTGGAGAGAAAGAGGGGGAAGGGGGACAGAAACTTTATCAAAACTTATAGCTTTTACTCTCGGCAGATTTGCACCTTCAGTCTTTAAATTAAGCATCTTAACAATACGCTGAAACTTTAAGAATGTTGAAATAAAACATCCATTCGTTACCTTCTTAATTGGACGAAGAACCCATATATCCGTTGAACATATACCATTTCTATCAGCTAACCAAACTTTATTGAGATACGGTCTCAGTTTTCCGTATAAAATGTCCCCATTTTCAAATTTGTTTTTATTACTTTTGATTCCCTCTCCTTTTTGATGGTTAGCATTAATTAATGCCCCTGTATTGCTTTCAATATGTTCCAATCCAATATAAAAGAATTCTGTATCAGGCGAATCTGTTGGTAATATTTGCGCCGTAACTCGCTTGGTAATCTCCCCCAACTTCTTCACCTCCCACCCTTTCAGATTTGTTGCAGGGTCGCCGAACATCTGGACAAAGAGCGAGGGGATAAGCTCTTTCATCTTCTTATCCGCCTGTCGGCGAAGCTTCCGCAGGTTGTCGGCTTCTTCCAGAATCTCAACAATCTTGTGCTGGGTGGGGAGAGGAGGAAGAGGGATTTGGATTGTTTCAAAATTAGAAAATTTCAGATTCTGAATATTTACACCTCTGGCTTGCCCGTCTCTCCACTTATAATATGCAGAAGACCCTAACCAGTACGCTACATAATCGATCTGCTCTTTATTCTTAGCTCTTATAACCCCACAAAAAGCTCCAAATGAGCCAATAAACGGATATTTCAGTTGAGCTGTCTTGCCTACCACATCAGAACTGCCAGATGACATGCAAACTACAATGTCACCTACTTGAAGCTTCTGTTTATCTGATATTTGTTTTTCAGTCACCCATAATAAATCATTAACTGTATCTAAACTACTTTTGATATTGCCCGCTCTCAAGACTGGTAAATAATTATTTCGGATCTCTTTTGAAACTTCAGACTTGTCGAATGTAACACCTCTAACAAATTCGCACACCTCCCCCAGCTTCACCCATTTCCACCCTTTTGGCAAAGGCTTTTGCATGACAGTTATCCTTGCCTGTAAACATCTTTGCGATGTCTTACGCGAAAAACAGTAATTATCTTTTGTTGTTCATCAATAGCATACACAACCCTGTAATCTCCCACTCTCAATCTGCGTTTATTTTCGCCTTTAAGCTCTTTGGATTGTGGATACGGGGAAGGGTCTTTTTTCAAAGAAAGGATTGCTTTGTCAATTTTTAGGAATATTTGACTTTGCAGATTGTCCAGCTCTTTTCTCGCGCTTTTCTTGATGTCAAGCTTATACATGCAGGCGGGATTTTCTTTTGCGGCTGTATGCCTCATAATCTTCTGATGGCTCGGCAACTCTGCCTTCAATTGTCTTTAAATCCGAAAGGTCCTCAAGCAAATCTGCAATTCTCGCAAGTTCTTTAATATCAAGAATTGCAGCAACCTTATGGCCTTTTTCATCGGTTACATACTGTTTAACTGTAACTGTATTTTTTTGCTTTAGCTTCGCTAACATCCTGCCTCCTCTTCCGGGTATTTTACCATATAAAGACTGCATTAAACTTTTTTTAACAGACTTTTTAATCCACCCTCTATCTTATTCTCAAGCTCCATCACCTCGCTGATAATTATTTTCGGCTCTGGATACTTAACTTCTTCATGAACATGCGGTTTATAACGCCCTGCTGTCAAGTTCAAATCGTTCTCTGCAAGCTCATCTCTTGTTGCATACCAGCTTCGCTCCGTCTCCGGCTTTGTCTTCCATTTTTCAATGAGGTCAGGAATGTAGTTTTTATCAGGTTGCGGAGTCCGTTTGTCGTCAAGGCTGTAGCCGTCTGCCGTGATTTCATAGAACCAGACTTTATCGGTCTTACCACCACGTTCAAAGACAACAATTGAAGTCTTTACTCCTGCATAAGGTTTAAATACCCCGGATGGAAGGCTGATTATTCCATGAATCCTGCATTCATCAAGAAGCCATGCTCTCAGTTTCTTATGTACATTTGTTGAGCCGAACAATACGCCTTCAGGAACGATAACTGCTGCCTTTCCTTCCGGAGCAAGATGTTTGTAGAAATATTCGCCGAAAAGAAGTTCTGTCTTTGATGTCTTCAGGTCAAAGTCCTCAAGAATCGCCTCTTTGTTCACATTCCCTGCAAACGGAGGATTGGTTAAGATGACGTCATATTTTCTGTCGTTTTCTGTTGGCAAAGTAAGCGGGTCGTGATGTCTTACATTTGCATTTTCAAGTCCGTGAAGATAAAGATTCATTATTGCTATCTTTATCATATCCGTATCATTGTCATATCCTGTCAAAGCGTGCATTTTTAAAAACTCGTGCTGGTCAGGTCTCAGCTTATCGCCGGTAATATGCCCTTCCTTCTTCATCTCTCCGCTTGTATTTTGCTCCATGATATAAAGGTATGCCTGAATAAGAAATCCTGCTGTTCCGCATGTCGGGTCAAGGATGTACTGCCCTGCCGTGGGTTTTATGAGATTAACCATCATCTTGATAATGTGGCGCGGCGTCCTGAATTGACCGTTTGTTCCTGAAATAGCGATTTTATCCAGCAGATATTCATAGAGGTCGCCTTTTACATCCGTATCGTATTCCCGGACATTGTTATAATCCATAGCGTCAATGATTGAAACTACTGAACGCAGTGTGGGTCTGTTGAAAATCTTCAGATGCGCCTGTCTGAAAAGAACCTTTCCCATTGGCGAAAGATTGGGCAGCTCATGAAATTTCTCAAAAGCCTCTGAAAGCGTAACATAAAGGGCATCGCCTGAGAGACGGGCAATAATCCGCCAACTGTACTTTGCCAGTGAATTGGAAAAGATGGGAGTATGTGGATTGTCCATAATCTTCTGTAACTGCTCCTGTTTCTCGTCCATTTCAGTCAGGCTCTTAAGAAACATCAGATAACTAATCTGTTCAATGGCAGTCATCGGGTTATTGACTCCGCCTGCCCAAAGTTCATCCATAAGCTGGTCAACTTTCTGTCTCAGGTCTGAGTTTATGAAATTAGTCGGCATATTATTTCATCCTTGCCAGTTTAAAGGGCGGGCTTTGTTTAACCTCTGAAAAAATGGGTTTAATTATTACACCAAAGGCTGATACATAAGCTCCCACACCGCCATAGGAAGCAAAAGGCTGGTTATCAAGAAATTTGAAATCACCTCTGTCAAACTGTTCAGCATACTTTGGGCTCTGAATAAGTTGTTCTATCAGAACCTTGAGCAAGCGGATCTGTAACAGATTCAGCTTATATTCAACCTTGAGAAACTCAATAAGTTTATCAAGTTGTTCGTGCTGTGTAGGCAGTTTCCCAACACCTAATGCCTCTTTGATAAAATCCGTGATGTCTGCAAATATTTTGTAAACCTTTGCAAGATTAGTTTCATTGAAGTATTCCACAGGGCGATTTAAAACCTCTGTTCTCAAGTATTCCATCAACTCATCAGGGAAATTATCCGTCTTTGCCGCCTCAATAAGTTCCGGTTTTTCTTTTGCCGTCTCGCGAATTTTTTCCTGCCACATGCTTTGATAAAACATCCTGTCAACTTTCTCGCCATCCAGGCCGACTTCAATAAATTCCGTGAAAACTATTATGTCTGGCGCAGGAGAAATAAGCTTCCCTCTGTTTGTGCCTTTATTGTTTTCTGCACTTCCGCTCATTTTTTGATAAAAGGGTGTTGGGTTTTCAGATACATCAGAAGGCTCATAGACCGGCAACGGCGCATTATAGTCATATTTCTCCTCAAAATATTCAACAACCTCGCAGAAATCATGGATGATAAAATGGGTCTTTTGTATTCCGTCAGGGAAAGCATATTTGCGCGTACCGCGCCCTTTTATCTGTATGTAATTTGTAGGCGAGGCAATGGGTCGGGCAAGAACAATATTCAAAAGCTCTGGACAATCATAGCCTGTGGAAAGCATATCAACACTAACTGCAATTCTGGGCCAGTAGTTTTCATCTTTACGAAACGCCTTTGCAAGGTCGGAAGCGCCTTTCACTCTTGAGGTAATAACCTGTGCAAATCTGCCGTTTGCCTCCGGTACAAGCATATTTAATTCCCTTGCAAGCGCACCTGCGTGGTCTTGAGATACGGCAAAAACAATGGTCTTTCCAATTGAACCGTCAGGAGTTATTAAAGCATATTTTAGAAACTCCTTGCATATAAGCCTATTCCGCTCAGGAACATTTACCTTTTTTTCTATTTGGGAAATAGCAAATGTATAATCTTCACCGTCAATCTCAGTGCTCCATCCGTTTTCTGATGCAGATTCCTTGGTAACCAGAGAATAAAGTTTGTATATCTTTGACGGGACAAGATATGGACCGGGCTGTAAAGCATTTACAGCATCTTGAATTGTATATCTGTATGTCGGCTCTCCGGGTTCACATCCGAAATGTTTGTATGTGTCGCGCATTATCCTGTATTCAAGGGCTTTGGGATTACTTTCGTTAAGCTTGTCTATATCAATGTTTCTCAAAAAATCCTTTGGCGTTGCAGTTAATCCGATTCTTGTTGCCTGAAAATACTCAACTACCTGACGAGGCAATTCGCCATAAATAGAACGGTGACATTCATCATTGAAAACGATATCAAAATAACCGGGAGTAAAGTCATCCTTGTAATGAAGGTTTAAACTTTGTATTGTCGCCACTACAACTGAAGCTCCTCCCCATTCGCCGTGACGCCCCGGTTTGTACCGCACGCTCTTATATTTATCCCTAAACGCAAGTTGGAACGCCTCAATCGCCTGCTTTGCAAGCTCAATCCTGTCAACAATAAAAAGAACTCTCTCAGCCTGATGTGTATTGAGAAACCTGTCAATTATTGCAGCCGCAAGTCTTGTCTTGCCTGTGCCTGTTGCCATTTCCAACAAAAATGCCCTTTTGCCTTCATCATATAATTTTGCGATAATATCGCTTGCCTCTGCTTGATAAGGTCTATCAGCAATACTTACGGAGTGAACTGTTTGAGATAATGGTTTTTTTAATAATTTTAGGTCTGATCTTCGTTGCAGGTCTTCGGGCGAGATAAATCTTTCTATCGGGCGGGCATCGCCTTCATCCAAATCCCAGAAATAAATCTGTTCTGAATTAGCGAGGAAAATATATCTACAGCCATGTGCAAGGGCATAACCCCGCGCCTGCTCTTTTGCGAGATAAACATCGCCGAGGGAATCATCCTTTGCTTCCAGAACTGCAAGATTCTGTCCCTTTCTGCCGAGAAGGAGATAGTCGGAGAAACCAGCGCCGCAATGCTGCTCTGTCAAAACATTCCTGCCTGCTCCTTCAAGAATCCAGCCGGATTCAATAAGCTTTCGGTTGATTACAATTCTTGCATCCTGTTCGGTCATATAATTGCCTAATATCTGACACATTTTATATTAAAGTGAAGTATTTTTTCAGCCTGCTGTTAAATGAGGGCTTTAGCTGTGATTATAGAACAGGGAAAAGCAACGACAGATGTAATTTAAAATATTTTTTACGTCGTATAGCTTGCGTTAATCTTAATATACCCTTCTGTTAAATCGCAGGTGAGAACACGCGCCTCTTTTTTGCCGAGGCTTAAATCCACGGTGATTATTATTTCATTTTTTGAAAGGGTTTTTCTCAGGGATGCCTCATTGCCCCTGCCTTTGCCCCTGCTTACAAGTTTGAGTCCATTAAGTGAAATACTGATTTTTTCTTCCTGCACATCCGCTCCTGAATAACCGATTGCCGCCATAATCCGGCCCCAGTTCGGGTCTTGTCCGTAAATAGCGGTTTTTACCAGAAGTGAATTTGCAATTGCCCTGCAAACCTTTTCCGCATCAGCTTCAGTCCTTGCGCCTTTTACAATGACTTCAATTAATTTTGTCGCGCCTTCGCCGTCCATCGCAATCATCTTTGTGAGATTATATGAAACCTCTGTAAGCGCATTTTTAAATTTACGGTATGAAGGGGAATTTTTTCTCAGGGGACTGTTTTTTAATGCGCCGTTTGCCATGAGCAATACTGTGTCATTGGTGCTCATGTCATTATCAATAGTCAGCATGTTAAAAGTAGTTTTTACTGCATTTTTTAAAGCGGAATTAAGTGCGTTTGGCTCCACGGCTATATCAGTGACTATAAAACAGAGCATTGTCGCCATATTGGGCGAAATCATGCCCGCGCCCTTTGCAATGCCGGCAATCGTGCCTGTCTTTCCGTTAATATTTATTTTTCTTGAAACTATCTTAGGGAATGTATCCGTGGTCATAATTGCATCTGCCGCATCAGGCAGAGAGTGGACAGAGAGTTTTTTTACTAACCCCGGAATAGCGGTTTTTATATTTCCGGCAGGAAGCGGATGTCCGATGACGCCTGTGGATGCCACATAGACAAGCATTGGCGATATGCCTAATTCTTTGGCAAGTGAAGCCGCTGTTTCTTTTGCGTCCTTCATCCCCCTTGCGCCTGTGCAGGCGTTTGCATTTCCGCTGTTGGCAATTATTGCCTGCCCTTTGCCTGATGCAATTTTTGAGGTATCAAGTTTAACCGGCGCCGCCTTAATCTTGTTCGTTGTAAAAACGCCCGCGATATTTGAAACCGCTTCTGAAGAAATCAGGCAGAGGTCTTTCCTGCCGGGGGTCTTTATGCCTGCTGATACTGCGGAGAATTTAAAACCGGAGACTTTGAGATTTTGGAATTTGGATTTTGGAATTTGGATTTTAGATGTCATGGAAATGGCGCAAATGGCTTCAGCCCTTTTGTTTCATCAAAGCCGTACATGATATTCATATTATGCACTGCCGTGCCGGCGGCGCCTTTTAAGAGATTGTCTATCGCAGAAACAATAATGAGGGAATTATTTCTCCTATTATCAGGGAATACGGCAATGTCGCAGAAATTAGTCCCTTTGACAGCCTTGGTGTTTGGATATTCACCTTCTTTCAACACCCTGACAAAAGGCTCCTTGGCATAAAACTTTTTATACATTTCCTGCAGCCCTGACCCCTGACCCCTGACCCCTGACCCTTTTTTCAGTTTCACATATATTGTTGTAAGTATGCCCCGGTCCATGGGCATGAGATGAGGCGTGAAGGTTATTTGAATCTTCTTCTTTGCAGCAAAACTAAGTTCCTGCTCTATCTCAGGCGTATGACGGTGCGTTGTGATGGCATAAGCCATAACAGACTCGTTTGCCTCGGAAAACATAAATGGCTGGCTCGGATTTCTTCCTGCGCCTGAGACGCCTGATTTTGAATCTATGATTATAGAGTCTGTATCAATAATCTCAGCTTTCTTGGACAGCAGCGGCGCAAGCCCTAAAATGGCGCTTACAGGATAGCAGCCGGGGTTTGCGACTATTTTCGCCTTCTTTATTTCTTTTCTGTAAAGTTCTGGAAGCCCGTAGACTGATTTTTTTAACAAAGCCGCATAGAAATGAGGCGTCTTGTACCATTCCTCATAAACAGAGGGCTCTTTTAACCTGTAATCAGCAGAGAGGTCAATTACTTTTTTGCCTGCCTTATGAAAATTAAAAACAATTTCCTGCGAGGTTTTATGTGGGAGGCAAAGGAAGAAAAGGTCAGCGCGGTTTACCGCCTTTTTAAAGTCCATGGGTTCAAAGGTCAGATGGTCGGCGATTTTTCTGAGCCCGGGGAAAAGCTTAGTGACAGCCTTGCCTGCCGAGTGCTCTGCGGTTACAAGGGTGACTTTTACATGGGGGTGCTGAAGGAGCAGTCTTAGAAGTTCGCCGCCTGTATATCCGCTGCCGCCTGCTATTGCAACTTTTAACATTTATAGCCCGTAATGAGTGATGAGTGATGTGTTGTGGTCTTTTACCCATTACGCTTTACGCATCACGCTTCACGGTTTATAGGTTATCTCTTGGAGAACTGGAATCTCTTTCTTGCGCCCTTCTGCCCGTATTTCTTCCGCTCTTTTGCACGCGGGTCTCTTGTCAGCAGTCCTTCCTTTTTGAGCTTCGGCCTGAAATCAGGATTAAGCTGAATCAAGGCCCTTGAAATACCGTGCCTTATGGCTCCTGCCTGCCCGGTCACTCCACCGCCCACAACTTTTACGGCAACATTGTATTTATTGGAGACAGCTACTGACTCCAGCGGCTGTCTTACAAGCATCTTCATGGCGTCAGGAAAGTATTTATCAACCGGTTTGTTGTTAATGGTTATTGCGCCGGTGCCCGGTGTCAGCTTGACCCTCGCAATTGAGGTTTTCCTTCTGCCTGTTGCGTTATATAAAATCTCTGCCATATCTTTAGACCTTTATATTCCTTTTACTTCAGGAGTTTGCGCATGATGAGGGTGGTCAGCACCCTTGTAGACCTTTAATTTTTTCAGCTGCGCCTTGCCGAGTTTGCTCTTCGGAAGCATGCCGCCGACAGCCATTGTGATTATTTCTTCAGGCGCCGTCTGCATAAGATTTTTTGCAGTCCTTGTCTTAAGCCCGCCCGGATAACTGCTATGGTGCCTGTAGACCTTATGCTCAAGCTTTGCGCCTGTAAGTCTCACTTTGTCGGCATTGATAATAACCACAAAATCCCCGCAGTCCACATTCGGGGTAAATATGGGCTTGTCCTTGCCGCGCAGTATTGCCGCAACCCTGCATGCAAGCCTTCCCAATACTTTGTCTTCCGCATCAATAAGATGCCACTTTTTCTGAACAGTCGTGTTTTTAGCAAATATAGTCTTCATTGTTCTTCCCTTGGGGATAAAATCGTAAAGAGTAATAATAAACTGGAATGCCTTTATTTGTCAAGCCCTTATGGATTTTAGTATAACTTCGCAGAGTTCTTCGGGTGTCGGCATGCCGCCGCCGGGTCTTCCGTAAAAATCCACATGGGCTTTTCCGTTTACAGCAAGCCTTACATCCTCAACCATCTGTCCTGTGTTCATCTCAATCGTAAGGAATCTGCGTTTCCCGTCACAAAGCCCTGCAATTTCTTTTTGAGGAAAGGGGAAAAGGGTAACAGGCCTGAAAAGTCCTGCCTTAACCCCCTCTTTTCTCAGCCGTCTTATTGCCGATAGTGCAATCCGCGCACTGCTTCCATACGCAGTTATAATTATGTCTGCATCGTCCGGATAAAGCGCGTCATACATCACCTCGTTCTGACACATCCTGTCGTATTTTTCTTTGAGCTGCCAGTTTTTTTTCTCAAGCATGCCTTCCTGCATATAGAGGGACTTAATAACATTAGGCTCCCTGCCTGCACATCCGGTAAGCGCCCACTCCTTCGGCGGCAAAACCGGCTGTTTATATGCTGTCTGAATCAGCGGCTCCATCATCTGTCCAATCACGCCGTCGGCTAAAATCATTACAGGATTTCTGTATTCATCTGCCTTGTCAAAGGCCTTCATCGTAAGGTCCCACATCTCCTGCAGGTTCCACGGCGCATAAACAAGGAGTCTGTAATCTCCGTGCCCGCCGCCTTTTACAGCCTGAAAATAGTCTGCCTGACTGCCGGAAATATTCCCAAGACCGGGCCCGCCCCTTTGAATGTTTACAATAACTGCCGGAAGCTCTGCGCCGGCAAGATATGATATCCCTTCCTGCTTGAGGCTGATGCCCGGACTGCTGGAGGACGTCATGGCCCTTGCGCCTACGGCAGATGCGCCAAAGACCATGTTTATTGCAGAAAGTTCGCTCTCCGCCTGAATAAAGATGCCCCCTGCCTCTGGCATCCGCCATGACAAATACTCGGGGATTTCATTTTGCGGCGTTATCGGATAGCCTGCATAAAATCCGCATCCTGCCCGAACAGCAGCTTCTGCTACTGCCTCATTGCCCTTCATTAATACCTTTTGCAAGAGACCTCCAAAAAAAATATTAAACCACCCCAAAACAGAGTTTCGAGGTATCAAACCGTCATTCCGGCTTGTCCGGTCGGAGCGACTCTTCGCGTAGACTCGCTGCGAGATTTCCGATCCCGAAGCTTCGGGAGGAATAACAAGCAAAATACGGAGCTTAACCCCAAAGCAGTGCGCTGAAAGTTAATTATTTCCCCGCTACTTTGCCCGTAAATATGTAATCATTATTCTTTACGGTTCCGTGGCAATCCATGCAGTCTTTGACTTTCCCTTCTGCCTGAATCTCCATCTTCGGATCAAATTTTGCCCAGAACCAGTCGCCGCCCTCAGGATTATAGCCTTTTACCTTGTACATGACAGTTACAGCCATCAGCTTTTTATTGGCGTCATAATTTTCCTTTACGACCATTGATCTATCTATCATACCCTGCGCCTTATTAATTGAATCAAGCGCTATTTCATTTACATAAGTTGTCAGCAAAGAGCCATGCGGTTCTTTCCCTTTATACAGTTTTCCCTTACCGGGCCACAGCGCCCAGTTTTGATATGGTTTATGAATAGTAATATGATACCGCAGATCGCCTGCCGCGGCTTTTGGCATGTGCTTAAGAATCTCTCTGTACGGGTCTGTTATTGCTTTGTCATGAGCTGCATAAACAATACCGGCACAAAATGTAAGTATGAATAAAATCACTGCATATTTTTTCATCTTAATTCTCCCTTTTGATTAAATTATTATTGTTAATCTGTATGCCTACAGGAAAGTTTTTTGATTCCACCTCCTTTTAAAGGCTCTTTCTTTCAACAAGATTATCTAATTTTTTTTATGACGCTGTCAACCTAATGCCTGTTGACCATGCGGTAGAGGATGCTCGCTGCGGTTTCCTTGCAATAGCGCACTCTTGTAGAAGGCAGGCATCCCTGACGGTAGGCGACCTTAACCTCATCAAGTGACGCGCCGAGCAGTTTAATCTCTGGTTGGCCCCAGAGGTCCATTGCCATGCGGTAAGTCTCGTTTTTATGCAGGTCAATCCCCATAACCTTACCTCCTGTAAGGTCTACCGCAAGCAGATTTTCTCCTGCCAAAACAGCGCCGGTCTTTATCGGCGTGCTTTGAACCTCGTCAAACTCATTGCCGCATACGCCGTCAATCATGCAGAAATGGCTTTTGATAACCTGATTCATGTCAAGCACCGCCTTGCGGATAAACGGATGGTACATGAGTTTCTGCTTCCGCGTGGGAACAAAACCAAAGATGTTTTTAAGGCATAAGGTAACACCTGCCAGCGAATGTGTCTTCATTTTTGCAATATTGATTAAATAATCATGCTCAAAGACTGTGGCGTTAAAAGGCATCTCCTTCGTGTGAAAGGGTCTCGGCACGGGCTTCCATACTACTTCAGAAGTCCTGATGTCCTCAAGCTGGACATTGGAGAATTCTTTAGCCAATTGCCTGTAACCCAGTTCGTCAAATGCCTTGACCGTATCACTGCATGATTCACCGATAGTTATTTTCGGACAGTCGTGGAGGCGTTCAAGCACTGCCCTGACAAGCCCTATGTCAATGGTCATTCCCTTTTCAGAAGGCTCGCCGCCGGTAAGATTGGGTTTAATGTAAACCCGTTTTCCCGTTACGCTGAATTTCAGGGCGTCAAGGGCTTCACAGGCTCCCTTATAGGGGTCATTTGTCTTGGCGAGATAGACGGTTGCATTTCCCATTGTTTTATTAGTCATAAAAGGGTTCAAGGATTCATGGGTTTGAGAAAAACTTCATTGCAAAATGCAAAGTTAGCATTTATCAATTTTCAATGATAATTGTTAAGTGATAATTTTAACTTGAATCCTTATCTTATTATTATATCATTTGCATGATAATTACTTAATAAAAATATGCTACAATTCTATCTATGAAATTAGGGTACATCGGACTGGGGAAAATGGGATTTAACATGGTTCAGCGCCTTTTGGAAAAAAACCACAAGGTCGTTGCCTTTGATAAAAACAAAGATGCCATGAAAAAAATTTCAAGGTTTGGCGTAATACCGGCTGGTTCTTTACAATCCCTTGCCAAAGCATTGCCGTCACCGCGCCTTGTCTGGCTCATGGTGCCGCACAGGGCAGTTAATTCTGCCCTGAAAGAGCTTATGCCTTTTCTTCAAAAAGGCGACACCGTGATTGACGGTGGAAATTCAAATTACAAAGAATCCATGCGCCGCGCAATGGAACTGCAAAAAAGAGGAATAAATTTTTTGGACGCAGGCGTAAGCGGCGGACCCTCAGGCGCAAGAAACGGCGCCTGCATCATGGTGGGAGGCAAAAAAGAGCTTTTTAAAAAATATGAAGGTTTATTCAGTGATTTATCGGTAAAAAACGGGTACGGCTATATGGGTAAATCCGGGGCAGGGCATTTCGTGAAAATGGTTCATAACGGCATTGAATATGGCATGATGCAGGCGCTGGCAGAAGGGTTTAGCTTAATAAAGCGCTCAGATTTTGATTTGGATTTAGAGAAAATTGCCAGACTCTATAACCATAAAAGCGTTATTGAATCCCGCTTAACAGGCTGGCTAAAAGACGTCTTTGAAAAATACGGAAGGGATTTAAAGAAAATTCCAGGCTCGGTAGCTCATGGCGGTGAGGGACTGTGGATGGTTAAAGAGGCTAATAAACTCGGCATACCCGTGCCTGTCATTAAAGAGGCGCTAAATTTCAGGATTAAGTCACAAAAAAATCCAAGCTATGCAGGGCAAATACTCTCTGCATTGAGAAATCAGTTCGGCGGGCACAAAGTAAAGGATTCAAGTTAAAATTATCACTTAACAATTATCATTGAAAATTGATAAATGCTAACTTTGCATTTTGCAATGAAGTTTTTATTATAGAAATACATGGTACCTGTAATTAAAGTCTTCCCTGACCTGGAGGCTGTAAGCCTCCACGCAGCCTCAATTTTTATAAATCTCTCTGCAAAAAGTATTGCCGAGCACGGGAGATTTGCCGCGGCAATCCCCGGAGGCTCTACGCCAAAAAAACTATTTGAACTCCTTGCCTTAGAAGAGTGCAAAAATAAAATTGACTGGAGCCGCGTGCATTTTTTCTGGACTGATGAACGCTGTGTTCCTGTAGAAGCTAATGAGAGTAATTTCAAACTTGCCTTTGACCTGCTTTTGTCAAAAATCCCCTTGCCTGCTGAAAACATTCACAGGATTAAGGGTGAACTGCCTCCTGAGGATGGCGTGCAGGATTATGAAAAAGCGCTTGAAAATTTCTTTGGAAAATCAGGCCTGCCTGTCTTTGACCTCATAATTTTGGGGCTGGGTAAAGACGGGCACACTGCTTCGCTTTTTCCCGGCTCAGATGCGCTTCAAGAAACAAAAAGAGTTGCTGTTGCTATTCAGCCCGTTAGAAAAAACTTTTCTAACGGGCTGAATCTAGGAAAAATGGGAAACCCGGGAATTCCGCGGATAACCCTCACGCTTCCTGTTTTAAATAATGCCTCACAGATAATCTTCCTCGTATCAGGCAAGTCAAAAACAGATATTGTTGGAAAAATCCTCTGTGATGGGACTAAGAAAAAACAATATCCTGCGGGGATGGTAAAACCTGTTCACGGGAATCTTTTGTGGCTGATGGATGAGGAAGCGGCTACTCCTCCCTCCACACCTCAATCGCAATATCAGGACACATGACCTCGCAAAGCCCGCAGCCGTTGCATCCGTCAGAACCCGCCGGCATCGCAGGATAATAGCCCATTGCATTAAAATTCTCACTAAGGACTATCAGCCCTTTGGGGCATGCGGTTATGCAAAAGCCGCAGCCCTTGCATAATTTACTGTCAATTGTAATCTTGCCTTTCATCTTTTAATTCCGGGTTCGTGGGTTACAGGATTCAAGGGAATTTTATTGACTCCTGTATAATAAATGTCTTACACATAACTGTCACTCCCGCAGAGCCTGTCCCTGCTTGTCAGGGATCACGGGAGTCTTTCTGCAATATAGATTCCGGACAAGCCGGAATGACAGGTTTATCGTTTGCATAGGACATTAGATTTACAGTATTATTCAATAGTTAAACGTTATTCGTTATCTATTATACGAATAACTAATAACTTATAACAAATTTCGCAGGTCGCTTCAACCCTTGACTCCTTGAACCCCTGACTCCTTAAACCCTTTTAGTTTTAACATTTCTTTTGCATGTTTTACAGACGCATCCGTGACATTGCCGCCTAACATGCGCGCAATCTCCATGGTCCGCTCTTCTTTGTCCAATTCCTTAATCTCCACAACGGTCCGTTGGCCTTTAACCTTTTTTTCTATTCTTAAATGACTGTCTCCGTAAGATGCTATCTGGGGCAGATGTGTAATGCAGACTACCTGATGCTTCTTTGAGAGATTTTTTAATTTCAGTCCGACGGTCTCTGCGGCCTTGCCTCCGATGCCCGCATCTATTTCGTCAAAGATAAGCACGGGGATTCTGTCTCCTTCGCTTAAAATCCCTTTTAGCGCAAGCATAATTCTTGAAAGCTCTCCGCCTGAGGCAACTTTTGACAGGGGCCTTAGTTCCTCACCGATATTTGGCGAGATGAGATAATCTATTTTGTCTATGCCCTTTGGATTTGCCTTAAACCCGTCAATGGTATCATCCCCGGGTTCAGTAGTCATATTAATTGAAAATTTTGTATCAGGCATGGAAAGCTCTGCAAGTTCTTTAACTACCGCTGTTTCTATTTTTTTTGCAACGGCCTTCCTTTTTTTGGAAAGCATCCCTGCCTTTTCTGTAAGCGCTTTCTTCAGCCCTTCGCGTTCAGCCTTTAACGATTCCAGCCTTTCCTCTGCATTCTGCATACCGGCAAGCTCTCCCTCCGCCTTTGCTTTGTAAGCAAGTATGCTTTCAATATCGCCCCTGTATTTTTTCTTCAGCCCTTTTATAAGCTCAAGCCTCTCCTGAATCACCGCAAGCCTCTCGGGGTCAAAATTAAGCCTCTCTTTATAGTCCCTGAGAAAATGTGCGGCGTCCTCAAGAAGCGGCGTTGCCTCCTGCAAAGATTTCAAAGCCTCCTGCGCCTTATTGTCAATATTTGCAATCTCCTTAAAGGCATTTATGATTTTAAAAAAATTGGTCAGGCATGCCCCCTCTGAAGAATAAATGGATTCATATGCCCCGTGCGCAAGCTCCATCAGCCGGCTGACATTGCTCAGAATTCCTGCTTCTTCAACGAGCCCTTCTTCCTCGCCTGATTTCAGATTTGCAGATTCAATCTCGCTGATTTGGAATTGAAGCATGTCAATCCTCTGCGCCCTTTCTTTTTCCTTCTCAATCAGTTCTGCAATATTCCGGTTTGCTGAAACGAGTGATTGGTAAACAGAGGCAAAGCCCTCTCTTTCGGAAATGAGTCCGCCGTAAGCATCAAGCAGGTCCAGTTGATTATCAGAAGAGAGAAGGGACTGATGCTCGTATTGTCCATGGACATCTATGATGTTCCGGCTTATATCAGAAAGGGTCTGCACACTGGTCATGAAATCATTGATGTAAGCGCGGTTTTTCCCCTGTGCGGAAACAATCCTCTTCATAATCAGCCCGTCACAGGTATCGGTTCCAGTATCAGATAAAATCTGTCTGCTCTTTTGATTAAGATTTTTAAGGGGAACATCAAAAAATGCCTCAACAAGCGCCTCTTTTTCACCGCTTCTGATAATTTCGCCTGAGGCCCTTTCTCCAAGGGCAAGGCACAGGGCGTCTATTATTATTGATTTGCCTGCGCCGGTTTCGCCTGTGAGGACGGTAAGTCTGTCTCCAAACTCTATGGTGATGTCGTCAATTATGGCAAGGTTTTTAATGTGAATCTCTTTAAGCATTAATTACTACTTTTAGGATTCAAGGGGTCTAGTGGTCAAGGGTTCAAGTGATTGTTTTTTATTTTTCTCGAACCATAGAACCCTGGAATCCTTGGCCCCTGTTGTTTTTTACTCGCTACCATAGGCATGAAGCCCTGACAGCCAGAGATTAACCCCGATGTAAGTAAAAAACACCGCTATAAAACCGACAACAGCGAGCACTGCAACTTTTTTGCCCCTCCAGCCTTTTACAAAACGGGCATGAATATAAAGGGCATAGACAAACCATGTTATCAGCGACCATGTCTCTTTCGGGTCCCAACTCCAGTATTTTCCCCATGCGCTGTTGGCCCATATGGCGCCCATCAGGAGCCCGCCGACCGTAAACAACGGGAACCCGACTGCAATGCTTTTGTAAGTAATCTCCTCCAGCATATCTGTCGTCAGCGAAAGCCCGGAAAGAATTTTCTTAAGGCCAAGCCCGAATCTCCAGATAACAAGTATAATTGCAAGTGCACTAATCCAGCTTATCACAGCCACTCCGCCGGAGGCGCTTTTGAAGGTAGATGTAAGAAAGTAGCTCTTGATAATCTCATCGGGTTTAGCCGGAGGCGCGTTTAAAAAATCAAGTCCCATGGCAGCAAGCACAGTTATGAAAATTCCTACGATAATGCTCCAGAAAATGTAGGACTTTTCATTCCTTGACTCTGTCAGCAGAATCAGATGCGCCATTCCAGCGCCAAACGATACGCCGAATGCGGCATATCCAAGGAAGCTTATAAGCACGTGGAAAAGCAGCCAGTTGGACTGAAGGGCAGGGACCAGCGGCTGGATGTCTTTTGATGTGCCTGATATGTCAATAAAAACCAGCGTAAGCGCCGCAAGCGGCGTGACAAAGGCGCCGAGTGAGCGGAGTTTGTATTTAAATTCCACTATCAGGTGTATAAAAATAAGGCACCAGACAAAGAAAATGAGTGATTCATAAAGGTTTCTAAGCGGGGCGCTTCTTAAGAGTGACAGAACTACTCCGCTTGCCGGTGAACTTGCCACCCAGAAAGCATAGGAATCAACCCATCTGAGTATTAATGCAATCGTCTGAGAGGCAAGGCCGAATATTGTTATAGTCGTGGCTGCTGCACCCACGGCATTCTTGCGTGAGGCAAGAAAGACGACATAAACCACCATCGCAAGCACATACGACAAACCTGATATGTCAAAAAATATAGCGCTGCTCATTTTTTACTCCTTCCCCTGTGTGCCGGAATCTGAGGTGAACCCTCAATTGAATGTGTTGCATTTGATAATATTTTCTCTACATCTTTCTCAAAAGAAAGCCTGTTTTTGCTGGCAGTGCCTCCGAGAGCAACTCTTACGGCGCCTTTCTCTCCGGTAAGCCTTATCCACAATTTTCTATTGCTCATAAAAAACGCCATGAACAGCCCAAGGCTCATGATTATGGCTGCAAAGTAGATAATTCCAACGCCGGGGTCTCTGGAGACCTGGAGCCCTGTGTACTCAACGCCCCAGTAATCATCAAGCGTAATCTTATTCCCGTCAGGCAGTACGCCTGTTTCAGGATAGCGCCGCATTATCCAGCCTGTATATTCCGGTTTGCCGGGCTCGCTGACCCGCACCCCGACAGCAGGATTGACCATCATCTTTTCATTGTAAGTAAACAGTTTCCCCGTCATCGGGTCTTTAGCAAGGGCCGGAGAAAAATTTACAATCTCAACCTTAACATTTGTCCCGGGAATTACAAAGGTGTCGCCTAATTTTGCATTGATGGTGGTTTCCTGTCCGCCGCGCGGCGTAACTTTCAGGATAAATACCCCCTCTACATCTGACATCAGTCCATAGCTTGACTGGTAAAAAGTTATGCCTTTATATGTAAGCGGGCTGTTGACCTCAATAACCTTTGTTAAAATTTCCCTGCCGGAGTCAATTATGACAAGCTCGCTCTGGAATTCCTGTGGCATATCCGTATCGCCGTAATAATCTGTCCTGTACCAATTGCATTTCACGGTAAACCCTAATGGTATCTGCTTTCCGCCTCGTTGATACGCTATATCCGATGTGCCACCTTCCGGGATATTCAACATTGCATTAAACCCGAATCTTGCGCCGATAATTGCGCCGATAAATATAAGGAAAATACTTAAGTGGACAATATAAAGCCCAAGCCGGCTATATCTGCCTTTTTGCGTATAAAGCTCAACCGAATCTCCTTCTGTTGCTTCAAATACCCGGAATCCTGCGGCGCTGAGGCTGTTTAAAAACGCATCCTTTGCCGCTGCAAGACCGGCGTTGACCCGCAGTTCTTTTTTAACCGGAAGTGTTTTTATAACCGTTTCTCCCATGGGTTTCATCGGCGCATTGATAATCTTCAGCGTCTTGGGCAGCCTGTCAAGAGTGCATACGATGAGGTTAACGCAAAAAAGCAGAAGGAGGGCAATAAACCACCACGAATGGTACATATTCATAAAATCAAGCTTTAAAAAAATGTTGTAAAACGTAGGCGCCATGCTGTCGCCAAAAAATTTTGCAAGCAGTTGGATATTTTTTTCGGGTTCTGCGTCCTGCTCTATGATGGTCCCGATGATTGAGGTAAGAGCAATAATGATAAGAATGACTATTGTAAGCTTGACCGATGTAAAAAAATCCCAGATTTTATCAGAAATATCAGATACAGGACTGCTCTCTGGTTTGGTTTTTTCTTTGTCTTCCAACTTAAATCCTCCATGTAAGCGCTGCTAAATATATTCTCAGGCAGGGCTTAAATGCTCGCTTGTAGTCGGCAGGTTATACCCTATGATTTATAACATTAAAATTGCATCTTAGTCAACCTGAACCTGTCAGCCGCTTAATTCTGCAACTGCCTTTTTAATATCCTCAGGCATAGGGGCGGTAAATTCCAGCGGTTCAAGGCTTACCGGGTGTTTAATTTTTAAACTGTGCGCATGAAGCATTTGCCTTGAAAATAAAAATTTTTTCTTCGCCTCAGCATTAACTTCAACCTTTTTTCCGTATGTTTTATCCCCAAGCACCGGATGCCCTGCTGATGCTAAATGCACCCTTATCTGATGCGTCCTTCCGGTAAGAATGCTGACCTTCGCAAGCATTGCTGATTTGAATCTTTTGATTACATCATAGCGGGTAATTGCCTCTTTGCCTTTTTTTGTCCTGACAGACATTTTTTTCCTGTCTGAAGCCGCCCTGCCTATTGGCGCGTTTATCTCTCCGGTATTATTTTTAAGGTTGCCGTACAAAAGCGCAATGTACTGTTTTTCAACGGTCCTTTCCCTGAATTGCCTGCAGAGATTTAAATATGCGCTGTCATTTTTTGCAAGGACCATAACGCCTGATGTATCTTTATCAAGCCTATGCACCACCCCGGGCCTTAACGGCGCGCCTGTTGGGGCGAGTTTTTTACACCTGAAAATCAGGGCATTCATAAGGGTGCCGCTCTCATGGCCTGCCGCAGGATAGACCACCAGGCCCGGAGGTTTGTTGACAACTATTATGTGTTCATCTTCATAAATAATGTCTACTGGAATATCTTCGGGAACAAGCGTATTTTCAGGCTCGTCCGACACAGCAACCTCTATCCTGTCGCCCTGCCGTATTTTATAACTTGCCTTTTGCGTTTTTGAATTAACCTGCACAAGCCCCTGCTTTATGTGATTCTGAATGCGCCCGCGCGATAATCCGGTTTTTAAAGAGAGATAAATATCAAGGCGCTCAGGCTTTGCGCCGGAAGGGATGTTATAAGTGGTCTTAGTCATCAAATGTTTTTTGGTCTATGCTTTGTAGGGGACGCTTCTATCTTTAAACGGTAAAACAATTTTTTTACAGATAGTTTTGCTTATAAAGTATCTTGCCAGTCTTAAAATCATATATCCAAACTTCAATCAATTCTACATTTATACTTAATACACTATCGTTAATTTCTATTGGGCTATCAAATGTAGGTTTATTATGGCAACTACTTGTAAACGTTAGTGCATCATCTTCTATATATGGCTTACAGATTAATAGAACACTTAAAGACTCCTTGTATTTTTTTGCATCACTAACTGACATTATCGCTGATTTTCTACGGCATCAGGTACAGTTTCTTTGAGGTTGTCTAAGATGTTATTCAACATAAGCTATTATATCCGCTGTGTATTATAACGTATAACTTCCACGCTTAATCATTTATAGTTTCTTTCTTTAAGAAAATCGTCTGCATTGGTTATTTTCACATTTTTAAATTGTTTTATAGACAAAAGTTTTTTATCACCAGTGATTATAAATTTAGCATTAGCAGAGACAGCACATTCTAAAAACTTGTTATCTCCGGGGTCAGTCGCAATCTTCAAATGTTTCTCTGTTTTATAGATGTTGGAATGCGCAAGAACAAATTCTAAGATATATGTCTGAAGTTTCTGGGGAAAATCAAGCTTTGGATAAGAAAGTGCGCAGTTGAGTTCGTTGAGTATTTCTTCCGAGGTGCAGTTTATTAATTTCTTTTGCTCTAATAATTCAATTATATGCAGCGGGTTGCCGCCCCATCCAAAGGCAGAAATGAAAATATTAGTATCAATTACTACTTTTTCGCCCTTGCCCACTTAACCGCCTCTTCTGCAACTACCGGATTAATTTTCCCCTTTCTTACAATTTCAGCGGCTTCTTTATAAATATTTTTTGCAGAAGAGGGACTGAAAAGTTTCTTCTGTATCAGAGAATCCATAATATCTTTAATCTCTTTAAAACTGAGTGCTGTAAGTCCTTCAATTAATTTTTCTTTTGTTAATTTTATTGCTGCCTCAGCCATAACGACCTCCTTATTTGTACTTTATTATATCCCTTATAAATCCTGATTTGCAATCCTTTCTGCAATCTCACAACCTGCGCTAATTCTGATTTTCACAATTTATCCCTTTTCCTTAATCTCCTTAAAAAACCTGTGCTCTGTCTTTTTTGCAAACCACATGAGCGCCAGCATTATAGGCACTTCTATCAAAGGCCCAATAACTGTATTCGCCCGCGGCAATTTTGTACCTTCACCCTTCCTTCCCTCAACACCTTAAACGGCATAACCGTAACGTTTATAATCGTTGAGGGTTCCCCGCCTGAGGTTTTTCCGGCGTCAATGATTAAATCAATCTCTTCTCCAAAATACTTTATTACCTCATCCGCAGTTTCAGCCGGGGGACTTCCTGAGTGATTTGCGCTTGTTGCCGTGATTGGAAAATCCGCCGACTTTGCTAAACTCAAAGCAAAACTTTCTCCGGGAATCCTTACTGCCACCTTTCCTATGCCGGCCGTTAAGACATCCGGCAAACCTTCTGCGGCGTCAAAGACCATTGTCAATGCGCCGGGCCAGAAATTTTTCATTAACCCTTCTGCCTGCGGAGGAATGGATTTAACGAGGGTCCTAAGAATTTCCCTACTGCCGGCAATTAACGGCGCCGGTTTATCAGCAGGTCTTTTTTTAACTTCATAAAGCCGCCTAATGGCATCTTCATTATGCGCGTTAACCCCAAGTGCGTAAAAACTCTCAGTAGGATAAGCTATAATACCGCCATCTTTTAGCGCTTGCAGTGCGTTTTTTAAAACCGTTTCTAACGGATGCTCCCTCAGTAAAAGCCGTAACATTTTTCATTCTAACATACAGCCATTAAATTTTTACTTGTAATTTTTAATTTTTTTTGTTATTCCTTTATACAGAAACTAAATCGGTCAATGACTCTTAGAGGAGGTAAGGAATGAAGAAATTTTTTAGGTTAACCGTGCTACTGTTGTCATTAACTTGTTTGTGGGGCTGTGGTGCAGAGGTGTTTTTAATCGGAGCAGGGATTGGTGCAGGTGTGGGAGCAGGTACTTATAAGTATCTTGAAGGCAGTATGACTCGGGACTATCCCCTTGCCTATACCAAGGCCTGGGAGACAACGAACACTGCACTTGCCAATCTCTCTATAACAGTATCAAACAGTTCTAATGAAGGAGTTAAGGGCAACATAACGGCTGTTCGGAAAGACGGCACAAAGGTAGCTATATATATTACGGACAGGGGACAGGGAGTTTCCACTATTAGTGTGCGCGTTGGAAATTTCGGAGATAAACAGGATGCCCAGCGCATACATGAAGAAATAGCGACCGTGGCAGGGATAAAATAAATTTATCTGTCATTCCGGCTTGTCCGTCCCGATGTATCGGGATTCAAGAAAGATTCCCGACGTGTGGAGCCTGTCCCGACTTGTTCGGGGCTTGCGGGAATGACAAGCAATTTTTTGATTAAACCCATAGGGTGTTTTCTGGTCAATGACTTTGTGTTTGATGCATAACTTATCCCCTATCAAATAACTGTCTTACTTTCTCACTGGCGGCTTTAAAGCCCTTGCTCCTGAGAATATTAAACATTTCCTCTGAGGCAAGGTCTTTAAATTTCTTTCTTCTTTTTTTGATGTCTTTTATTTTCTTAATTGCCTTCCTGCGCATCTGTACAAGCGCCCTGAGATAATGCGCAAACTCCCTGCCGTAAAGCTTTTCAAGCTCTTTCCTGATGGCCTTTGAAACCGCCGGGCTTACGCCTCCCGTTGAAACGGCAATAGTCAAATGTCCTCTTTTTACCGTAGAGGGGACAATAAAGTTCCCCTCTGAAGGCGTACCAACGACATTTACAAGGCACTTTGCATTGCGGGCAATTTCTGTATTGGTCTTTTCCGAAGAAGTGCAGGCGACAACGATAAATGCATTCCTGAGGTCGCCTTTTTTATACTGTCTTCTGATATGAGTTATTTTGCCCTTTTTTTTCAGATATCCCAGCCGTTCCGTAAGCTCTGGGCTGACAACCGCAACAGCGGCGCCTGCCTTCAGCAGGGCCAGCGCTTTTCTTTCCGCAACATTGCCGCCGCCGGCAACAACCGCTTTTTTACCTCTAAGATTTAAATATACCGGATAGTAGTTCATTGAAAGGTTGAAGGTTGAATTCTGAAGGATGAAGAGAAAATAAAACTGCCTTCATCCTCATTTTAAAGTTGTCATCAGTTTTTTCGCTGCATCAGCCTGCCTTGTTGTCGGATGCTTATCAAGAAGCATGTTAAGCGCCTCTATGGCTTTGTCTTTATCCCCAAGGTTTTTGTAAGACAGCGCCAGATAATAAAGCGCATCGCTTTCTTTTTTTGAATCGGGATATTTCTGAAGCACCTGATTAAACCGCAGTACAGCCGCATTAAAGGACTCCTTCTTAAAATAAAACTCTCCGACATAAAATTCAAACCCTGCAAGGATATTCCTGCACTCCTTTATCCTGCTTTCAGTAACATTCATATAAGGATTGCGCGGATATGTCGTCTGAAGTTTTTCAAATTCCGTTAAGGCTTGCCGCGCCCATCCATAACTTACGTCAATAGTATCAATTCTCCTGTAATAACACATGGCCAGCTGATACTGAGCGTAATAGGCATATCTGTGATAAGAATGGATGTCAAGAAATCGCTCGTATTCGGCGGCCGCCTCCTCATAAGAGCCTTCCTCAAAATACATATCTCCGATGCGTATCTGTGCCAGCGGAGAATATTTGCCTGACGCATCCTGTGCCTTTACCTCTTCAAGTATTTTTCTGGCTTCTTCATAATAGCCTTCCTTTGCCTTTTCCGCCGCCTGCTTAAAAGACGCATCCGGATTAAAGACAGGCGCTACTTCTTTTTTGCCGCCGCAGGCAGAAAGGAGGATAGAAACTGCAAGAAATAGAAATAAAAGCCTTTTGTGCTTCTGTATCGTTTTCATACTTAAATTATCGCCGCCTGTATGCTTTCATAGGGTTTCTACGCACAATAATTTCATCCCGTTTCTGACCTGTAGAGATCATGTCAATTCCCACATTAAGCAGGTCTTCAACATAATCAATATATGCCCTTGCCTGCTTCGGCAAATCTTTCAGTTTTTTTACTCCGAGCGTGTTTTTCTTCCATCCCGGAAGCTCTTTGTAAACAGGCTCGCATCTTTCAAGCCCCCTGAGCGACTGCGGCACATCCGTATACTTGCATGGTTTGCCTTTTATGCTGCACTTGCAGTCCTGTTTGAGGTTTTCATATTTATAAGCGACACAGACCTTTATTTTTTCAACTTCGTCCAGCACATCCAGTTTTGTCATGGCAATCCCGGTAAAGTCGTTTATCCTTCTTGCATGCCGCAGGCTTACCGCATCAAACCAGCCGCACCTCCTCGGCCTTCCGGTTGTTGCGCCGTATTCTCCGCCTTTTGCCCGCAGCGCCTCGCCAAG
This sequence comes from Nitrospirota bacterium, assembly GCA_016212185.1. Taxonomy (NCBI): domain Bacteria; kingdom Pseudomonadati; phylum Nitrospirota; species Nitrospirota bacterium. Next base: position 88,958 of record JACRGX010000056.1, on the reverse strand, counting down.
CTTGTCTTTTAATTCTGTCGGAAACGGCCCGCTTCCCACCCGTGTCGTATAAGCCTTCATTACACCCACGATTCCGTCTATCTTTGTCGGAGCCACGCCAAGCCCGGTGCAAACACCGCCGGCAGAAGCATTTGATGAAGTCACATAAGGATATGTCCCGTGGTCCACGTCAAGAAGTGTGCCCTGAGCGCCTTCAAAAAGGATGTTTTTGCCTTTATCAATAAATTTGTTAATAAGCACACTTGTGTCAGTAATAAACGGGGACAGGTAGCCGACATATTTCATATAATCAGAATATATCTTTCCCAAGCTGAGTCTTTTGCTTTTATACCTGTTTTCAAGGATATAATTCATATTTTGCAGATTTGCGCGAAGTTTTTCCCTGAATACGCCGGCGTCAAGCAGGTCCAGCATCCTTATCCCTGCCCTTGATGCCTTGTCAACATAGGCAGGCCCTATGCCCCTGCCGGTCGTTCCAATCTTTTTTGAACCCTTTGATTGTTCGCAGGCGGCCTCAATTGCAACATGGTACGGCATAATGACATGGGCATTACCGCTCACAAAAAGATTTTTGCCGGCGATAATCCCCTTTTTCTTCAGTCCTTCTATTTCTTCAATAAGCGCTCCGGGGTCAATGACAACACCGTTGCCTATGATGCAGATTTTATTTTTATGCAGTATTCCTGAGGGGATAAGATGCAGCACAAACTTTTTATCCTTTATAACAACGGTATGCCCGGCATTGTGCCCGCCCTGATACCGCGCTATGACATCGGCGTCTTCAGACATCAGGTCAACAATTTTGCCTTTTCCTTCATCGCCCCACTGGGCGCCGACAACTACAATATTAGCCATTTAGTTAACTCCTTAAAGACAGGGTTCAAGGATTCCTGCGGTCAAGGGTTCAAGTGAATTGTCGTAAACTTGACCCCTTGAATCCTTGACCCCTTATTTTATACCGGCAGATAAATCTGTTTTACGGAAAGGACATTGGGAAGTTTTTTTATCTCTGCAAGTATTTCTTTTGACGCAGGCGTATCTATGCTGACAACAGATATGGCCCTGCCGCCTAACTGCTCCCTCCCAAACTGCATCCGTGCGATATTGATATTGTTTTTGCCAAGCAGTGTGCCTACGTTCCCAATTACGCCGGGCTTGTCAACATTTGACAGCACCAGCATCGCCCCCTCGGGGACTACTTCTATGGCAAAATCATTTATTGTTATGATGCGCGGTTCTTTCTTGCCGTAAAGCACGCCTGCGACAATGTGTTCCTTTGAATCAACCTTTACCCTGACCTTAAGCATGCTGTGATAATCACCGGCCTCGGTTGTAGTAATTTCTCTGACGGCAATGCCGCGTTCCTTTGCAATTAAGGGCGCATTTACAAAATTGACCGTTTCCTCAAGTATGGGCGTCAGAATCCCCTTTAACACGGCAATTGTTATTGGCGCAAGCGTAAGCTTCGTCACCTCGCCCATAAACTCTATTGTGACCTCATTAATGCCGCCGTTTATACCCTGTGAGAGGAAACTGCCGAGCCTTTCCGCAAGATTTATGTAAGGCTGAAGTCTCGGCAGGGCATCTGAAGGCACCGAGGGGAAGTTGACCGCATTTCTGATGGTCCCTGAGACAAGGTATTCTACTATCTGCTCTGCAATGGCAATTGCAACATTTTCCTGCGCCTCTTCTGTGGCTGCGCCGAGATGCGGGGTGCAGATAATGTTATCACTCTCAAGCAGCGGACAGGACACGGTGTCAGACGGCTCCTTTTCAAAGACATCCAGCGCAGCGCCGCCTACCTTGCCTGACTTCAGCGCATTGTAAAGCGCCTTTTCATCAACAATTCCGCCTCTTGCGGCATTAATAATCCTCACGCCATCTTTCATCATGGCAATTTTTTCCGCATTGATAAGATATTTTGTTTCGTTTGTAAGCGGTGTGTGTATGGTTATAAAATCCGATTTTTGTATTAATTCGTCAAGCTCCACGACCTTAACGCCCAGCGTTTTTGCCTTTTCCTCATTCAAAAACGGGTCAAAGGTAATTACATTCATCCCTATGCCGTGAGCCATACGCGCCACATGGGCGCCGATATTGCCAAAACCTATTATTCCAAGCGTCTTATTGTAAAGCTCAATACCCATAAATTTTTTCTTTTCCCACTTGCCGCTTTTCATGGAGGCCGTTGCCTGCGGTATGAGCCTCGCCATGGAAAAAAGCAGCGCCATTGTGTGCTCGGCTGTGGTAATTGTATTGCCGCCGGGCGTGTTCATCACCACAATGCCCTGCTTGGTGGCGGCGTTTTTATCAACATTGTCAAGCCCCGAGCCTGCGCGTCCTATAACCTTCAGGTTTTTGGCGGCGCTTATGATGTCTGCCGTCACCTTTGTGGCGCTTCTTACGATAAGGGCGTCGTATGTGCCGATCTCCGCCTTAAGCTCCTCGGGCTTAAGCCCTGTCTTTACGGTTACATCAAACCCGGCTTTTTTTAGAATATTAACGCCTTTCTCAGATATGCTGTCGCTTACAAGAACTTTCATAGTTTCTCTTTCTGTTCAAATATTATATAACGTTTCGGAAACAAGCTGTAATTCCTGCGAAAGCAGGAATCCAGTAAAAACAATCCTCTGGCTTCCCATCTGCCTGCCGGTAGGCAGGTTTGCACGGGAATGACAAAAAATACTCCATATAAGCTTCTCCCTTTTTTTATTTTAAGCATTGCTCTTTTTAAAGTCCGCCATAAATTCAATAAGCGCATCAATGCCTTGCTCCGGCATGGCATTGTAAATACTCGCCCTCAGGCCTCCGACAGAGCGGTGTCCCTTAAGCGCAACAAGCCCGGCTTTGCCTGCCTCTTCAAGAAATTTCTTGTCAAGCTCCTGTTTGACAAGCGTAAACGGCACATTCATCCAAGAGCGGCAGGAAATGCTTACCGGGTTTTTATAAAAAGCGGAATTGTCTATAAAATTATAGAGCTTCCCCGCCTTGCGCCTGTTAATCTCTGCCATTGCCTTTAGTCCGCCTTTTTGCTTAATCCATTCAAATACAAGCCCTGCAATATACCAGCCGTACGTGGGCGGGGTGTTGTACATAGAGTTGTTTTCGGCATGAATTTTATAGCTGAACATTGTCGGGGTGCTAGGCAGTTCTCCGCCTATTAGATCTTCGCGTATAATTACAATTGTCAGCCCTGCAGGTCCTATGTTTTTCTGCGCACCGGCATAAATAACTCCGAATTTTGAAACATTTAGCGGCCGTGAAAGTATTGTTGAAGACATATCGGCAATTAGCGGTACGCTGCCTGTTTCAGGAATATACGGAAATTCAACCCCACCTATTGTTTCATTAGGCGTGTAGTGCACATAAGCTGCCTCAGGATTCAGGGACCATTCTGCGGGCTCAGGTATTGTTGTAAATTTCGTCGGCTCGCTTGTCGCGGCAATATTTACACTACAGTAACGCTTTGCCTCTGATATTGCCTTTTTTGACCACTGCCCCGTATTAATATAATCAGCGGTCTTCCGGCCTCTTAAAAGGTTCATCGGCACCATGGCAAACTGAGACGAAGCCCCGCCCTGAAGAAACAAAACCTTATAATTCTGCGGTATTGCCAAAAGCTCTTTCAGGTCTGCTTCGGCTTTTTCTGCAACTGCAATAAATTCCTTGTCGCGGTGGCTCATTTCCATAATTGACATACCGCTGCCGCGCCAGTCAATCATTTCTGAAGCAGCTTTCTCAAGCACTTCCTTGGGAAGCATTGCCGGTCCTGCGCTAAAATTATATCTGCGTGACATTCTAATACCTTTACTTTCCTTTTTTCTATCTATTTCCTTAGCAATTTGTTAATACCTGTGGATTTTTGGTGGATAAAGAATTATAACCTACTCATTAATTAAAAATAAATATAACCGACTTAAAAGCGTATCATTTCAACTGCTGTTTGTCAAGAAAACATTCTATGGTTTTCGGTGAAGTTTTTAACATTAATTTTAATTAATTATCATGCTGTTTCTGTTTAATTCACAAATCTACCTACATTATTACTACTACTTCTAAAAGGATTATTAAAGAATAAAGATAAAAAAGAATAAAGACTTGACAATAAATTATAATGAAATACCCCGCAGTTATTCCGGTTTGTTAGAACTTGTTCGGGGCTTGCGGGAATGACAAGTAAAATACGGAGCTTAATGTGAAAAATGTTATTCAAAATACAATAACAAATATCTACAAGGTAAATTTCAAGATTAAAAAGAGCGAAAGCGTTATTGTATTTACGGATAGATACAGTAATGAGTTGACCAAAACGGCAAAATTAATTACAAAAGAGGGAAAAAATTTTACAAAGAGAGTTGCTTTTCTGAAATATCAGGTTACAGGCAGTCACGGGGCAGAGCCTCCAGAGGCTTTATGGCTAAAGGCATTTAGTAGGAATGTAGTAAAAGAATTAAAGGCTAAAAAGATTTTTAAGCCCCTGCGTGATAAAAAAATAAATAAAGCCAGTCTTAAAGAGGCAGAAAAGATAATAAAAAAATTTAAAAAAGATTCAGTCAATATTGTAGTTGCATTGTCACACTATTCAACAACGCACACAAATTTCCGCAGATTTCTTACGGAAATATGCAAGGCACGCTATGCAAGCATGCCGCTTTTTGAAAAGAGAATGCTCAAAGGCGCAATGAACGTTGACTGGGGGAAAATGGCAGAAAGGACTGAAAAAATAGCGCAAACCATAAATAAAGCAGACAGGGTGAAGATAAGAACGCCAAACGGCACGCACATTTCATTTTCAAAAAGGGGGCGTAAGGCAAAAGCAGATACAGGGATTATCACACAAAAAGGCGCTTACAGCAACCTGCCTGCAGGAGAGGTCTATTTTGCGCCAGTTGAAGGCACGGCTAACGGAAAATTAATTTTAGAGTGGGCGCCGACACAAAAATTAAAATCAGCGATAACAATTACCGTTAAAAACGGAATAGCCGTTGATGTAAAAGGGAAAGAAGAATACGCGGGTTTTTTAAGAAAAAAGTTTTCAGAAAGACCGGAGAATGCAAATATTGCAGAGCTCGGCATTGGAACTAATGATAAGGCATCAAGACCTGACAGCATCCTTGAGACCGAAAAAATCCTCGGCACAATCCACATCGCCTTTGGCGACAACAGCTCCTTCGGAGGCAAGGTAAGCACGCCGTTTCATCAGGACTATATATTTTTCAAACCGACCGTATGGATGATTTATAAAAACGGCAAAAAAAGGATGTTGATAAACAAGGGGAGGATAAAAGAGGCTTAAGAAATTAAAATATGATATTATAAAGAATTAAATTGATTCCACTACAGAGAAAGGGCAATAATGAAATGCAAAAAATGTGAAGGGGAGCTAAGAGTAATTTTCAGTTGAAGCCATGTCCGCTTATACTGCACGGGGTGCGGTAAAGAATTTTCTATACAGGACTATATCTCTGAAATAGACGAACACACATGGGATAAATTAACAAACCACCGCTGTGACAGACTGTAAACCAGCCAATTGGATTCAAAGGAGTTTTATTTTGCCTGATAAAATACGCGTAAGATTTGCACCAAGCCCGACCGGGCACCTTCACATAGGAGGCGCAAGAACAGCGCTTTTCAACTATCTCCTTGCAAGACACCAGGGCGGCGCGTTCATTTTAAGAATTGAGGACACGGACAGGAGCCGCTCAACAGACGAATACATTGAGGCAATAATTGAAGGGATGAAATGGCTTGGGCTTGAATGGGACGAGGGACCGTTCAGGCAGACGGACCGGTTTGATGTTTACAGGGGATATGTTGATAAGCTGTTGAAAGAGGGCAAGGCGTATTATTGCTTCTGCACCCCTGAAGAGCTTGAGGCAAGGCGCAAAGAGGCGGCGGCAAAAGGTCTGCCTCAAAAATATGACGGAAGGTGCAGAGCGACAGAAAGGGTTCAAGGGGTCAAGGATTCAAGGGGTCAAGAACAAGGCGCTGCAGTGAGGTTTAAAATGCCGGCAGACGGGCAGACTATTGTTGACGACCTGATAAGAGGGGCGGTTATATTTGATAATTCACAGCTTGACGACCTGATTATCCTCCGCTCTGACGGAACGCCTACATACAATTTTACGGTTGTTGTTGATGATGTAGATATGAATATCACCCACGTCATCCGCGGGGACGACCACCTTAACAATACCCCCAAACAAATACACATTTACAAGGCGCTCGGTTATGAAATTCCTAAATTTGCGCATCTGCCCATGATTTTAGGCGCTGACAAGACGCGGCTTTCAAAAAGACACGGTGCAACCGCTGTCATGGCATATCAGGAAATGGGCTTTCTGCCGGACGCACTTGTTAACTATCTCGTAAGGCTCGGATGGTCTTTCGGGGACCAGGAAATATTTTCCCGCAAAGAGTTGATAGAAAAATTTTCTTTTGAACATGTCGGCAAGGCGGCGGCAGTGTTTAATCCTGAAAAACTCCTCTGGCTTAACGGCCAGTACATTATCAATACGCCGGCTGAAAAACTTGCAGAACTGGTCCTGCTGTTTCTTATTAAAGACAAAATAATCAGCGAGGGGCAGGAATTAAATAAAGAATGGCTGTCAAAGGCAAATAATACCCTTAAAGAACGTTCAAAGACGCTGGTGGAGCTTGCAAACTCACTCAGATACTATATTGCCGAAGAGGTTGAATACAACGAAAAAGCAAAAGAGAAATTTCTAAATGAAAAAAGCAGGGAATTATTATCAGAGCTGAAAAGCAGCCTGATATCCCTTACAGGATTCTCCCATCAGGAGCTTGAAGGGGCATTTAAGGCGGTTACAGAAAAGCACGGGGTCAAGCTTAAAGACCTTGCACAGCCTGTGCGCGTTGCCATGACCGGCGGCACGGAAAGCCCGGGGATATTTGAAGTGCTTGAAGTGCTGGGCAAGGAAAAAGCGCTGAAGAGACTGGACAAGGCGATAAAGACGATAGGATAGAAAACGCCCTCTGATAAAACTACTTAATGTGTTAAAATATCCCATCAAACCCGCATAAGAGATATAATTTATGGAAAAAGATATATCCACAACCGATGCCTCCCGCGCTGATTTTATCCGGGAGATTATCAAGGAAGACCTTCGGACAGGCAAAAACGACAGCCGGGTCCATACCCGCTTTCCGCCGGAGCCAAACGGCTATCTGCACATAGGACACGCAAAATCCATCTGCCTTAATTTCGGCGCTGCCGCTGAATTTAAAGGGCTTTGCAACCTGCGCTTTGATGACACAAACCCGTCAAAAGAAGAAGTTGAGTATGTGGAATCAATAAAAGAAGATGTGAGGTGGCTTGGCTTTGACTGGCAGGACAGGCTTTATTATGCATCAGATTATTTTGAGCGGATGTATGAATATGCCGTGCAGTTGATTCAAAAAGGAAAGGCGTATGTCTGCGATTTGAGCGCTGATGAAATCAGAAAATACCGCGGAACGTTGACTGAGCCGGGCAAAGAAAGCCCGTATCGCAGCCGCCCTGTTGAGGAAAACTTAGATTTATTTAAGCGCATGCGCGCGGGAGAATTCCCGGACGGCTCACGCACGCTCAGGGCAATGATTGATATGACATCGGGCAATATCAATATGCGCGACCCGGTCATGTACCGCATTCTTCGCGCTGAACATCACAGGACAGGAAACAAGTGGTGCATTTATCCGATGTATGATTATGCGCACTGCATATCGGATTCCATTGAAGGCATCACACATTCAATCTGCACGCTTGAATTTGAAGACCACCGCCTGCTTTATGACTGGTTTTTAAATGAGCTGAACATTTATCATCCTCAGCAGATAGAGTTTGCGCGTCTTAATTTGAGCCGCACGGTGCTCAGCAAGAGGAAGCTTATCGGGCTTGTGAATGAGAAGCAGGTTGCGGGATGGGACGACCCGAGGATGCCTACAATAGCAGGCATAAGAAGGCGCGGCTATACGCCTGAGGCAGTAAGAAATTTCTGCGAGCGCATTGGTGTTGCCAAAAGGGACAGCGTGGTTGACTCGGCATTGCTTGAATACTGCGTGCGCGAGGATTTAAACAAGAAAACGCCGCGCGTCATGGCAGTGCTCCGTCCCCTTAAGGTCATCATAACAAACTATCCGGAAAATCAGAGTGAAGAGCTTGACGCAGTGAATAATCCCGAAGCCCCGGGAAAGGGAATGCGCAAGGTTCCTTTTTCAAAAACACTGTACATTGAACAGGAGGATTTCCGCGAGGATCCGCCCAAACAGTTTTTCCGTCTTGCGCCCGGGCGCGAGGTGAGGCTTAGGTATGCGTATTTTATCAAATGCAATAGTGTTGTCAAAGACCCCCAAACAGGAGAGCTGATTGAGATTCACTGCACATATGACCCTGAGACGCGCGGCGGAGATGCGCCTGACAAGCGCAAGGTCAAAGCAACCCTGCACTGGGTCTCTGCCCCGCATGCGGTCACTGCGGAGGTAAGGTTGTACGACCAGCTTTTTTTAAAGACTGACACGGAGGAGGCTGCTTTAAATCCAGCCTCTCTTGAAAAATTGACATTGTGCAAGACAGAGCCGGGGCTTGCTGGCGCAAAAGCATGCGAGAGGTTTCAATTTGAGCGATTGGGTTATTTTTGCGTGGACCCTGATTCATCTGCAGGGAAGCTTGTATTTAACCGCACGGTTACGTTAAAAGATGAATGGGCGAAGATAGAAAAGGGACAAAAGAAATGAAACGCATTACTGTCATAGGCGCCGGAAGCTGGGGAACGGTCCTTGCAAGCCTGCTTGCCGGAAAAGGGTATGAGGTCCTGCTCTGGGCGTTTGAGAAAGAGACTGCTGTTGAGATTAATAATGCACACACAAACAGCATATATATTCCTGAGGCGTACCTGCCGGCAAATTTAAAGGCAACAGACGACATTGAACATGCGGTAAAAAATGCTGACTGCATATTAAGCGTTGTGCCGGCGCAGTTTACGCGCGCCATATTTAAAAAAGCGGCAAATCTTATTCCGCCAAGCGCCGTAATCATCAGCGCCTCAAAGGGCATTGAACAAAAGACCCTGCTTACGGTATCGGCAATCATTAGGGAAATCACAGGCAGGCAGGCGGCGGCGCTCTCCGGCCCGAGCTTTGCAAAAGAGGTGATTAAAAAATTGCCTACGGCTGTTACGCTTGCAACAGACAATCCTGAAACAGGACAAAGGCTTCAGGAAATTTTCAATACGAACTATTTCAGGGTTTATACTCACACTGACGTGCTTGGGGCTGAGCTTGGCGGCGCGCTCAAGAACGTCATCGCAATAGCGTCAGGCATATCAGACGGGCTTGGGCTTGGGCATGATGCAAGGGCAGCGCTTATAACAAGAGGGCTTGCAGAGATTGTGAGATTGGGGAAGACGATGGGTGCTGACCCGAGGACCTTTTCAGGCTTAAGCGGGCTTGGCGACCTTGTGCTTACCTGCACAGGACCGCTTTCAAGGAATTATACCGTAGGCATAAATCTCGGCAAAGGAATAAAGCTCAAAGACATTCTTTCAGCCAAAAAAAGCGTTGCAGAGGGGGTGGCGACTGCACAGTCTGCCTATGAGCTTTCAAAAAAGCATAATGTAGAAATGCCGATAGTTGAGCAGGTTTATGAGGTTATTTATCAGGGTAAAAATCCCGGGGATGCGGTAAGATTGCTTATGACAAGGGCGCTTAAGGCGGAGTTCTAACATGGTTTTTGTCATTCCCGCGAAGGCGGGAATCCAGACATTAGGATTTAGAGCCCTGTTTTCACGGGGAACCCTGGATTCCGCATCAAGTGCGGAATGACAGGTTAAAATTATGGACAATAAAAAATTACAACGAATTCTAAATTCTGTAAAATCAGGCAGTATCTCCGTGGATGAGGCAGTAAAAAAATTCAAGCACCTGCCGTATGAGGACATTTCATTTGCAAAGGTGGACCACCACAGGCATCTCAGGCTCGGAGTTCCGGAGGTTATTTTTGCCGCGGGCAAGACTGAGGAGCAGGTGATAAAGATTGCAGAGGCAATGTATAAAAAGAGTCGGAGGCTTCTTATTTCAAAGGCAACGGAGAGGATTTATAATTCCCTGAAAATAAAAAATGCCGTATTCCATTCTGCATCAGGCATGATCTCAATCGGCGGGGAAATAAAGAAAAAGGGCCATGTGCTTGTTTTGACCGCGGGGACCTCTGATATTGCTGTTGCGGAAGAGGCGGCGGTGACTGCGGAATTTCTTGGAAGCAGTGTAACCACTGTTTATGATGTAGGGGTGGCAGGGCTCCACAGGCTGATGGGGAATGCTGAATATTTGAAAAAAGCGCATGTGATAATTGTTGTTGCAGGCATGGAAGGTGCCCTTCCCTCTGTTGTGGGCGGGATGACGGACAAACCTGTGATTGCTGTTCCTACATCTGTCGGTTACGGCACAAGCTTTGCGGGATTAACAGCGCTCTTTGCAATGCTTAATTCATGCGTTCCGGGCATTGCGGTTATGAACATTGACAATGGCTTCGGCGCCGGGGTTTTAGCGCATAAAATAAATACGTTATAAGGATCTGTTATGCCCGAGATTCTTAATCGGGCATCCAGATTTTTTGTATTCTGGATTCCCGTTTTCACGGGAATGACACACTAACGAAGAACTATTATGATCATATACTTTGACACTTCATCAGGCATAAGCGGTGATATGATTCTGGGCGCGCTGGTTGATGCCGGCGTTCCCCTTGAAAAATTAAAAAAGGAACTCTCCAAACTTCCTATGCGCGGGTATGAATTAGAATCACGGAAAGTGAAACGCGCGGGATTTTTGGCGACGAAGATTGAGGTCATCTTAAAAACAGGAGTCAGGAGTCAGAAGTCAGAAGTCAGAAGATGGAAGGATATAGAGAGAATAATTAAAAAATCTTCCCTTCCCAATATTGTAAAGCAGAAAGGTTTATCAATCTTTAGACGGCTTTTTGAGGCAGAGGCAAAGGTGCATGGGGAGAGGGTTGATAAAGTCCATCTGCATGAACTCGGCGCTGTTGACTGCATTGTGGATATTTTCGGCGCGTTAATCGGACTGGATATCTTAGGGGTAAAAAAAATCTATGCTTCCCCGTTGAATTTAGGAAGCGGCATGATAAAGACAGAGCACGGCATACTGCCCGTGCCCGCGCCTGCAACCTTGGAATTACTGAAGTACATACCTGTTTATTCATCGGATACAAAATTTGAACTTACTACACCGACAGGCGCAGTGCTCATATCCTCGCTTGCTGACGGTTTCGGGCAGATGCCCGTGATGAGCGTTTCTAAAATCGGCATAGGCGCAGGAGGCAGGGATTTTAAAACGCACCCGAATGTTTTGAGAGTGTTTGTGGGAGAGGGTCAGGGGTCAGGGGTCAGGGGTCAGGGGGTTACTATTATAGAAACCAATATTGACGATATGAACCCGCAGGTTTATGAATACGTTATGGAGAGGCTTTTTAAGGCAGGCGCGCTTGACGTATTTTTAACACAGGTAATTATGAAAAAGGACAGGCCCGGCATAGTGCTTACCGTGCTGTGCAGTGCGGATAAAAAAGAGGGCTTAATCAAAATAATTTTAAAAGAGACAACAAGCATTGGAGTAAGATTTTATGAGGCAGACAGAATTACATTACAGCGTGAGATTAAGACAGTAAAAACTGAGTTTGGAAATGTACGCGTGAAAATTTCAAAGCTGGGGAATGAGATTCTGAAATCCGCGCCTGAATATGAAGACTGCAAAAAAATTGCGGAGAAGCTGAATAAGCCCCTGATTGAGGTTATGAAAAAATCAGATAGAGCCTTAATCGTTTAGTCGCAACAAAATTATACTTAACATGAAAATTCAGCGGCAAAATCTTATAGTTATTGCAGGCCCTAACGGTGCAGGGAAATCAACAACCGCGCCTTCCTTACTGAAAGGTACGCTTAAGGTTACCGAGTTTGTTAATGCAGACCTAATAGCACAAGGTCTCTCCGGATTTCAGCCTGAAGGCGCAGTTTTTCATGCAGGACGTGTTATGCTTGAGCGCATACATTATCTTGCAAAAAAACGTGTTGATTTTGCCTTTGAAACAACATTAGCAAGCCGTACTTTTGCTCCATGGATTACTGAACTTCGTAAGACAGGTTACGCACTTCATCTGATTTTTTTATGGCTGCCAAATGAAGAATTTGCTATTGACCGTGTGGCAGAAAGGGTACGTATGGGCGGACACAATGTTCCTGAAGAAACCATCAGACGTCGTTATCATGCTGGTATTAGGAATTTTTTTAAGCTCTATTGCCCCCTATCGGATACATGGTTTTTTTATGACAACTCAGGTGAAGAACCTGCATTGATAGCCTATTGCGATCATAAACAAGGATTAGTGGTAAATGATTCAGATATCTGGCATAATATTGAGGTAACATATGGCGGTAAAAGAAAAACATAAAGACAGAATAGCAGAAGCCTTTGCTGACCCTGACAAGATAACTAAGGCGCTTACTCGGGGTGTAAGGGATGCTCTGTTGAAACACAAACAGGCTGGCAACCCGGTTGTTGTATGGCGTAATGGCAAAATTGTTTGGCTCAAGCCAGAAGAAATCCCTGTATAGACTTGGTAAATCACAACCCTTCACCAAACTAAGACTAAATATCTACTTGGAAAAAATTGGCACTGCAAGAGAGAAAAAAGGCACAAAAATATCTATTGCCTTAATACTGCAAAATATTGCATCCGGCATGACTAAAGAGGATATCCTGCGCGGTTATCCGACATTGACAAAGGAAGGCTTGAATGCGGCATTGGACTTTGCAGCGTCCCGAAGCTTCGGGACGCTGTGATTACTTCGCTTACTTCCAAGAAAGCGGTATATAAATTGCAGCCCCGTTTCTAAAAACCGTCAGCAGGATATCTTCTTTTGATTTTATCTTTGAGACGATATTCTCATAACTCTTGATGTCAGTAATTTTCTTCCTGTTTATCTCCACAATAACGTCATCTTGCCTGAGGGTTCCTTCTGAAGGAGCTCCCTCTGCAATATCGGTAATGACGACTCCCTTTATCCTTGAAGGGATGTTTAACTGCTTTGATATCTCAGAGGTTAAATCCTGTACGCTTACGCCCTTCAGGACATTGTCATATTCGCCTCCTGTCGTCTTCTGCATCTCAGCAGGAAGTTCGCCTACTGTAATCTTAAAGGATTTTGATTTGCCTTCTCTTATCACCTTAAGGTTAATCTCAGTGCCCGGAGGAGTGCCTGCCACCATATTTCTTAAATGATCAGGTTCGTCAACTTTTTTGCCTTCAATTTCAATGATAACGTCACCGCGCATAATGCCGGCATTTTCAGCCGGGCTTTTTTCAACGATATCACTGACAAGCGCGCCATATTCTTCCTTTAGGTTAAATTGTTTTGCAAGCTCAGGGGTAACCGGCTGTATTGATACGCCGAGCCAGCCGCGTATGACCTTGCCTTTTTTGATAAGGCTGTCCATGACAGTCTTTGCCATGTTGCTCGGTATTGCAAAACCAATGCCCTGATACCCGCCGCTTGTGCTGAAGATAGCAGTGTTGATGCCGATAAGCTCGCCTTTTGCATTGACCATTGCCCCGCCTGAGTTGCCGGGATTTATTGCGGCGTCTGTCTGGATAAAATCTTCATAATCAGCAATGCCGACATTTGCCCTTCCTACTGCACTGACTATGCCCATTGTTATAGTCTGGTTAAGCCCGTAAGGGCTTCCAACCGCAAGCACTATTTCGCCTACCCGTAGCCTGTCAGAATCTCCCCACGGAACTGTCGGGAGGTTTACGGCGTCTATCTTAATGACGGCGATGTCTGTTTTTGGGTCAACACCTTTGACCGTGCCGTTGAATTCCCTTTTGTCTGAAAGCATAACTTTTATTTCATCGGCATCTTTAATGACATGGTTGTTTGTAAGGATATACCCGTCAGGCGATACAATCACTCCTGAGCCGAGGCTTTCTGTCTTGTGTTCCCTGGGCATCCGCCTCTGGCTGAATTCATCGCCAAAAAACCTTCTAAAAAACGGGTCGTTAAAAAACGGGCCGAAATCACTCTGGGGGGTTTTAACGGTGCGCGAAGTTGACACATTTACAACAGCAGGTTTAACAGCGGCTGCCACATCTGCCATTGCCTGGCCTGTTTTTGTGAGAACATCTACAGATTCTTTTGAAATCTTCGGCGTCTCAGAATAAGCATTGGGAGTGAATCCCGCAGTAACAGAAAAGATTATGCCTGATGCAAGGGCAATAGTTAAAAGAATCTTGAAATTTTTTCTTAAAGACATAGTAAACTCCTTTGGCTGTCATTCTCCGATTTAATCGGGGAATCCAGTAGTTTGCAGTTTTTGTAGTACAAATTCTGGATTCCGTGTCAAGCACGGAATGACGTTATGATTATACTACCCTGAGGTTTTGTCGCAGAGTAGTTTAGGTATCCTTATTATTAGAATTATAAATAGCAGACGTGATTACTGTCAACAAAACCATTTTCAGGGATTATTGCCGTCTTCTTCAACATACGACTGGTGAAGTTTAACGGGGACGGCTCGGCGCCGCACCCTGATGTTCAGCATCTCCACAAATACAGAGAATGCCATTGCAAAATAAATGTAGCCTTTGGGAATGTGGGAATCAAGTCCATCAGCTATCAGGGCCACGCCTATTAGAAGAAGGAAGCTTAACGCAAGCACTTTTATTGTCGGATGCCTTTCAATAAAACCGCTTACCCTGCCTGCCGACATCATCATAAACACTACTGCAATGACAACTGCCAAAACCATAATTATCAGTTGATTTGCCATGCCTATGGCAGTGATGACGGAGTCAAGCGAAAAAATAATGTCAAGGAACATTATCTGTATGATAACGCTTGCAAAGGAAGCCGCAGTCCGGCCGGAAGAATGCCCAGCCTCGCCCTCAAGCTTGTCGTGAATTTCAAATGTACTTTTGCCAATAAGGAACAACCCGCCGGTAATCAGGATAAGGTCCCTGCCTGAGATGTTGTTTTCCAGCACGGAAAAAAGCGGTGCGGTAAGTCGCATAAGCCATGTAAGGGAAAACAAAAGCATAATGCGCGTAAGCATTGCCAGCGCGAGGCCGATGGTCTGCGATTTTCTCCGCTGATGCACAGGCAGTTTGCCTGTCAGTATGGAGATGAAAATAATATTGTCAATGCCCAGCACAATTTCAAGCGCTGTAAGTGTTGCCAGCGCTATCCATGCCTGCGGGTCAGTTATCCAGTCCATAAAGTTATCCTTTTAATCTCTTGCAAAGTTCTGCCACACGCGCGCCGAGCTTAAAGCCCTCATCATCAGCTGTTTTATCCGGCGCGCCTACACAGCCTACGCCGTAATGTCCAGATGCGCTCATAGGGTCCCCTACTATAATCATTCCGTATATGAGCATGCACTGAAGGATGGAAATAATGGTAGTTTCCTTGCCTCCTGTGTGATGACCTCCAGTGGCAAAGGCAGCGCCGACTTTAAAATCGCCAATTTTTCTCCTGGTGCCGATAAACTCGTCAAATATCCGCTTAAGGTCAGCAGCCATTACCCCGAAATAAACAGGAGAGCCGGCAATTATTCCTGCGGAATTAAGAAAGTCATCCTTTGTAACCTCCTGCGTGGTTTTCATTACAGCCTTTACGCCGGCGGACTCCACGCCTTTTGCAATGATCTCCGCAAGCTTTTTTGTATTGCCCCCTTTGGAATAGTAAAGAATCAAGACTTGCATAACACCCCTCCTTTTCAATTGTCATACCCCGATTTAATCGGGGTATCCAGACCTGCCTGCCGGCAGGTGCCGTTCCCGCGAAAGCGGGGAACCAGAATATGAAAGTACTGGATTGTCCGGTCAAGCCGGACAATGACAGTCTATTTTCAGGTCAATGACGGCAAAAAGTATAAAATAGTTTTTTAGCAACTCAAGAACATAATCATATCACATATTCTTCTACTATATTAATAGCACCAAGCCCATTTTTAAGGATAGACCCACAGAAAAAACTTGATGTTCCATGATAAAGCGGTATAGGCAGTTTGTTGTTAGATGTTTTAATTCTCATCTAAAAGCAATAAAGATTATTTATTTTTTGCCATCTTAGCAAGCAAAGATTTATTTTTTCAAAGGCTATTAAAACAGAGGCGTCAACAATAACTGTTTCAGGCATTGGACAGTTCTTTATCAAGATTTAACTTCTGGTATTTTAGCGGAGACATTCCTTTTTGCAACAATATTTCTACAAATGCCTTTTCAGAATAGCCGGCTATCTCAGATGCCTTACCAAGAGACACTAAGCCGTCGTCAAAAAGCTTGATAGCAAGCAATAATTTTAATTCTTTCTCTGATATATTTAATTCGGGAAGGTTCACAGATATGCCCATTTATAACCTCCTATGTTTCAATTATAACATAAGATGCTATGCTAATTACGTCACCCTTACGCTCCGCACCCCTCCGGGCCTCCATGCAGGGGCTATTACCCTGGAGCCTTCTTCCATGTCAAGGCAGGACGCCCATGTTAATTTAAAATCTCCGAATCTTTCATTTACCGCATATAATGCCAAGTGCATTAACTCAGGATAATTGCCCAGCACCCAGTTCCATACTGCCCTCACATCCTCAATGATTCACCCCGTTAAATTCCAATGGGGTAGACAAACACGGTTTGTTTAATTATCATTTAGATAATGAAAATGCTGAGGATTGCCCTTGCCCAGATGAACCCTACGGTCGGCGACCTGTCCGGAAATGTAAAAAAAATAATTGCCTTTATGAAAAAGGCAAGGGATTTAAGGACTGATATTGTTGCATTCCCCGAGCTTGCTGTCACAGGATACCCGCCCGAAGACCTGCTCTTAAAGCCCCAGTTTATAAAAGACAATATTGATGCGCTGAATAAGATAATCGCCGCCTCAAAAGACATAATTTCCATTGCGGGCTTTGTTGATGAAAATATACGCATGAGCTATCTTGACTCGCGGGGCCTGCACAATGCCGCTGCCGTAATTTCAGACTGCAAATTAGCAGACGTTTATCACAAAATGCATCTGCCAAATTACAGCGTCTTTGACGAGTACCGCTATTTTAAGCCGGGCATAAGATACCCTGTTTATGATATTGGCGCAGTAAAATTCAGCGTTAATATCTGCGAGGATATATGGCATGAGCATGGACCTGTAAATATTCAGGCAGTCGCCGGAGCGGATATAATTATCAATATCAATGCATCGCCTTATCATACGGGGAAAATTTCTTTCAGGGAGCAGTTAATCGCCGCTCAGGCATTGAAGAATAAAGTTGCAATAGCTTATGTGAATATGGTCGGGGGGCAGGATGAACTTGTCTTTGACGGGGGCAGTTTTGCTGCTGATAAATCAGGGAAAATCATTTTAAGGACGGGTCAATTTAAGGAAGAGTTGATTGTTTTTGATATTGGCATGGAAGCATTAAAAACATCTGATAAGGTTGCAGAAAAAACTCAGTCCTACGTTTCTTCGGAAGACAATATTGAGAAAATAAAAATAGACTATTTAATCAAAACCGGCAAGCCTGCTATTAAGCCCAAAAAATTTATTACGCTTTCTCCCGAAGAAGAGGTCTATAATGCGCTTTTGTTTGGCACAAAAGATTATGTGCGGAAAAACGGATTCAACGGCGTGATAATCGGATTAAGCGGAGGCATTGATTCCGCGCTTGTTGCGGCAATAGCCGTTGATGCAATCGGCAGGGAAAATGTGCAGGGGCTGTTTATGCCGTCGCCTTATACATCAAAAGAAAGCCGTGAAGATGCCTACCGCCTTGCAAAAAATCTCGGCATAAAAATTATCAGGGTTCCGATTGATAAGATATTTAAGACATATCTTAATACGCTTGCGGTGAAATTCAAGGGCGCAAAAAAAGACATCACCGAAGAAAATCTTCAGGCAAGAATCAGGGGTAATATATTAATGGCGTTTTCCAATAAATTCGGATGGCTTGTGCTCACAACCGGGAATAAATCCGAGATGAGCGTGGGATATGCAACACTTTACGGTGATATGGCAGGAGGGTTTGCTGTCATTAAAGATGTGCCAAAGACAATGGTATATGACCTTTGTAAGTGGAGGAATGAAAAGGAAAGAAAAAATCTTATACCCGAAAGGGTTTTTTGGAAAGAACCTACGGCAGAGCTCAAGCCGGAACAGAGAGACACTGACACTCTGCCGCCCTACCCTGTGCTGGATCCTATTTTAAAGGCATATGTGGAAGAGGATAAGGGTTTTGATGAGATATTGAAAATGGGCTGCGACCTTGAGTGCGCTCAAAAGGTCATTAAAATGATTGACTGCTCTGAATATAAAAGGCGTCAGGCGCCGCCCGGGATAAAGATAACGCCGAGGGCATTCGGGAAGGACAGGCGGTTTCCGATTACAAATAGATACAGAAGCTACTGACTGCAGCATGATTTAAAATAAAAATTGGAGGTTAAAATGTTTGTTAAGCGTTTGCTGCTGGTTTTTTTTGTAATATTTATTTTTTCATGCGCGCCCAAGGAAGATAAACAGCAGGTTCAGCCTGTATTTAAACAGATTCCGGAGATTAGGGAAATAAAACCTGAAAAACCCCCGAAGATAAAACTCAAACGCGACGCAAAGAATGACTACTCATGGGAAATAAGCGGTGACAATGCAGAGGAGATTATTAAGGCGGACAGGAAACTGAGAAAGGGCATAGGAAGCGAATAGAGGCTTCTTAATTTATCATTTTACTTGACAAACCGTCTCAAACCCCTTATCATGTTCATAATATGAACAAGCTTAAGACTGACAGGCATGATGATGATATTACACTAAGAATCCTTGACGAATTAAGCAAAGAGCCTCATGTCACACAGCGCTCTCTATCGGGCAAGCTTGATGTTGCCCTTGGGCTTGTGAATGCCTACATGAAGCGGCTGGCTAAAAAAGGGTATATAAAGGTTACCACTATCCCGCAAAACAGGGTCAAATATATCCTTACCCCCAAAGGTTTTACAGAGAAGGTAAGATTGACCTATGAATATATGCATTTCTCCCTGAGTTATTTCAAGGACATCCGCCAGAGAATAGACAATGTCTATAAACAGATGATTTCATCAGGGGCAAAAAACCTCCTGTTATGGGGCGACGGGGAAGTTGCGGAATTATGTTATGTTTCCCTGCGGGGCTTGCCGCTTAATCTGATTGGAATAATTGACAATAAAAGGGCGGACAACGGTTTTTTCGGGCATAACATTTATGCCCCGCAGGATTTAGCCGGCTTAAATTATGACGCCATTTTGATTACATCCTTAAAAGACAAGGAAAACGAAAGGCAGAGGGCTATGGATATGGGTGCAGATACAAAAAAATTATTTTTGCTTTCTAAAGAGGGATGATGGAACTAACGGCAAATGCAGAACAGAACTGGTATGCGGTCCATACAAGGTCCCGTCATGAATTTCAGGTGTATGACAGGCTTAAAATGAAAGGCATTGAGGCTTTTCTGCCTGCAGTGGAGCGGCTCAGAAAATGGAAGGACAGGAAAAAAGCAGTTACATTTCCCCTGTTCCCGGGGTACATATTTGTTTATACAACAAAAAGGTCGCAGGATATATTAAATGTGGTCCGGATTAAGGGAGTGGTGCGGCTCCTCGGCGCAGGACGCGGAGAGCCTGAGCCTATCCCTGACGAACAAATAATATCGCTTAAAAAACTTATTGAAAGCAAGGAAACGCTGGACCCTTATCCATATCTGCAAGAAGGGCAAAGGGTAAGGATTAAATACGGCTCCCTGAGCGGTGTTGAGGGAATACTCGTTGAAAAACTGGGACAGCATATGCTGGTGCTTTCGGTTGATATTCTCCGTCAGGGAGTGGCGGTAAAGATAGAAGCGGCTAATGTTGAGAGAGTATAAAGTTAAAAGTTGAAAGTTATAAGTTAAGAGTTATAGTGCAAAAAAGAAAAAATTAACTTTTAACTCTTAACTCTGCCGGTTGCTTAGATGTGACTGAAAGGGCGGAGCAGTCTTCAAAAAGGCAAATATATATGTATAAATTATAATTAAAGGGGGAGATGATTTGAGAGTCTTTATCGCTGGAATTGACGGTTATCTGGGCTGGGCGCTTGCAATGTATTTGACTAAAAGGGGGCATGAGGTTTCTGGAGCGGATAATTATTTAAGAAGGGACTGGGTACAAGAGATGGGGTCTCAGTCTGCAACCCCTATATGTAAAATGACGGAGAGGCTTGAGGCTTTTCGCGAGAACTTCGGAAAGAACCTAAGGTTTTTCAAGGGGAACCTTACGGAATATAATTTTATTGAGAATATTTTCAGGCATTTTAAACCGGAGGCAATAGTACATCTTGGGGAGATGCCGTCTGCTCCATACAGCATGATTGACGTTGAACACGCCACATGGACACAGGTAAATAATATTGTTGGGACCCTTAATATACTTTATGCCATGCGTGACATATGTCCTGAGTCCCATCTGGTTAAACTGGGGACCATGGGAGAATATGGGACGCCTAAAATTGATATTCCCGAGGGATTCTTTGAAGTAGAGTTCAGGGGTAGGAAGGATTACCTGCCTTTTCCAAAACAGGCCGGTAGCTGGTATCATCAGAGCAAGGTCCATGACAGCAACAATGTTATGATGGCGTGCAGAATATGGAACCTGCGCTCAACGGATATTATGCAGGGTGTGGTATTCGGAACGCGTATTGACGAGATGGGCGATGACGAACGTTTGCTGACCAGACTGGATTTTGACCAGAGCTTTGGTACGGCTATTAACCGTTTTTGCTGTGAGGCGGTAATAGGGCATCCTCTGTCTCCTTATGGCAAGGGACATCAGAAAAGGGGTTTTCTCCCTTTGAGGGACTCAATGCAATGTTTGGCGATTACTGTTGAGAATCCTCCTGGAGCCGGTGAGTACAGAGTGTTTAACCAGTTTGAGGAGGTTTATGACATTACTGAACTCGCCGGGAAGGTAAAAAAAGTCGGCGATAGTTTTGGGCTGGATGTTCAGATCAGAAATCTGATTAATCCGAGGAAGGAGCTTGAAGAGCATTATTTTAAACCGGACCATCAGCGCCTTCTTGACCTTGGATATAAACCAACCCATGATATTGAGCATGAAATCGGCATTATGTTAAAGGACCTTATAAAGTACAAAAACAGAATAGAGGCGCGCAAAGAGGCTCTCATACCTGACATCCGCTGGGACGGGAAGAGGGTAAGGTGCGACTTCATTAATGGTAAATAGGGGATTGATATTTTGACTGAACTTTTAGATGCCCGGTCATGGCTTATAACCGGCGGCTGCGGATTTATAGGAAGCACATTAATATACAGACTGCTGAAAGAAGTCCCGGGTGTTAATATAAGAATACTTGATAATCTTTCTTCAGGAAGCAGGGATGCACTGTCAGGAGCCGGACCTTTTATAGAGAAAGATGTATTGTCACTTAAAGGCCGCCCTGAAGGGCTTGAACTCGTCATCGGCGACATCAGAAACCCTGAGGCCTGCATTCGTTGCTGCAGTTCGGTAGATGTTGTTGTCCATCTTGCGGCAAGCACGGGCGTCCCGCAGTCTGTTGAAAATCCAAGGGCAGATATGGAGGCAAATGTCATTGGAACATTAAATATGCTGGAAGCATCAAGGCGGCAGGGCATAAAAAAGTTTATTTTTGCCTCTTCCGGGGCCCCGCTGGGTGATGTTGTTCCGCCTGTTCATGAGGATAAGGCGCCAAGACCGGTATCACCATACGGTGCAAGCAAACTTGCAGGTGAGGCATACTGTTCAGCCTATTTCAGGACCTTCGGCGTGAAAACAATAGCCCTCAGATTCAGCAACGTTTACGGCCATCTGTCAAAAAATAAAAACAGTGTGGTGGCAAAATTCTTTAAAAATGCGCTTGCCGGGGAGCGCATTGAGATTTACGGCAATGGGGAACAGACAAGGGATTTTATATTTATTGAGGACCTAATTAATGCTATTATGCTTTCTGTGAAGGCTGACATAGGAGGCGAGGTCTTCCAGATCGCTACGCATAAGGAGACCACGGTAAATGAGATTGCGGAGGCAATAAAGGAAATTGTGAAGAAAGAAACCGGCAGGGATGTGAATATTATTTATTCAGAACAGAGACCCGGTGATGTAAAGAGAAACTTTGCAGATATTTCAAAGGCAAAAAATATCCTTGGGTTTGAACCGGAACATGACCTGAAATCCGGGCTGAAAAAAACATTTAAATATTTCAAGAACAGTAAATAGAGAATTAATAATGAGTGACAAACCAAAAATAAGCGTAATACTGACAGCGCATAATTATGCAAAGTTTCTGGGGCAGGCAATAGATAGCGTACTAAACCAGACATGCCAGGAGTTTGAACTTATCATAGCTGAAGACGGCAGCACCGACCATACGGATGAAGTTCTTGAAAAATATACTAAACATCCTAAAGTCAGGGTCGTCAGACTTAAAGGCGTGGGGCTGGCTGCTGCATGCAACGCTGCAATCAGGGAGTCAAGGGGGCAATACATCATAAGGCTGGACGCCGATGACTACTTTGATGAAAATGCCTTATTGGTTGAAAGCCGGATACTGGACTCTAAGCCAGAGGTCCACCTTGTCTATTCGGACTATTTTAAAGTTGACTACTCCGGCAATATTATAGAGCATTACAGGCTGATGAAGAGCAATGATGAGATCAAACTCCTGGACAGGGCTCCATTAGGCGCAGGGGCTATGTACAGGAAACAGTGCTATGACGAAATCGGCGGTTATAATGAGGAACTAAAATATCAGGAGGATTATGACTTCTGGCTCCGTTTTATCAACAGGTTCAATGTCTATAATGTAAGGCTGCCGCTTATGTATTACCGCAGACATGAAGGAACTATGTCAACAAACTCAGAGAAACGGTCAATGGCGCGCAGGCATGTCAAGCACGAATTTGTCAGAGAAAAAGTTGGGGCAGACAGGAAGGTTATTGGATTGATTCGCGAATCAGTTTTTCTTAAGAAATCGGGCATTCCTAAGATTGCACTTGCAGATATAAATGGCATGCCGCTCATAAATTATTCCCTTAATGCATTAATGGAATGTGAATATATGCAGGATGTTTATATATTGACCGATGATGAGGAAGTAGAGGAGATTGCCGTAAAATACGGAGCAAAGTCGCTGGGACTGCACCCAAAGGGATTAGCAAGCCCGACTGTAACAAGGGGTGAAGTTGTGAGCTACTTTGTCAGAGAGATGGATAAAAGGGGGCATAGCATGCCTGACATAATGGCAACGATTTCAATAAACTGTCCTTTTATAAAATCTTATCATCTGACCGAGGCTATTGATACAATGTTGATACATGATTATGACTCAGTGATCTCAGTTATGGAGCATTATGACTTTTACTGGAGACCAGGACCAAGCGGACTGGTGCCATTCGGGTATGACAGAAAGATAATGAAGGAAGACAGCGATACCCTATATTTGGAGACCGGCGGCATACGAATTGTTAAGACAAAAAATCTGCTTGGAAAAGACTGGCTCGGGAATTCCATCGGTTTTATTGAGCTGTCGCAGAATGAAAGCATTGAAGTAGTAAATAATGAATTTTCAATATGGCTGGCTTCTCAAATCATGAAAGAGGGATATTTGGACAGGGTACCGAAAGATAAGTACCTTTATGAAAAGTAATACCGCCTGCGGGCGTCTTTTTATTGATAAATGAAAATAGGTAATTTTGAAATTGGCAGAAAGACATTTATAATTGCCGAAATCGGAAACAATCATTTGGGCGATGCCGAGCTTGCCATGAAAACCCTTGAAGCTGCGGCTGCAAGCGGGGCGGATGCCGTTAAATTCCAGCTTTTTGACCCGGAGCTCCTTGTAAGCAAAGATGCGCCGGTGCTTAAACATGTGCCTGATAAATCACACGGCACACAAAGGGAGAGATTTAAAAGTATGGTTCTTCCCGGAGGAGTCTTCCGGGAATTGGCGCAGAAGGCGGAATCTATTGGCATGGTATTTTTATGCACCCCTTTTGACGAAAAGAGCGCTGATTTTCTTGATGATATTGTACCGGCGTTCAAAGTTGCATCAGGAGATGCAAATAATCTGCCTTTGCTTAGGCACGTTATTTCAAAAGGCAAGCCGGTTCTCGTATCAACCGGATTTTGCAAGCAGGAGGAGGTAGACAGGCTTGCTGAAATGCTCCCGAAAAAAGGGTCAATTCTGCTTCACTGTATCGGCGCGTATCCTGTCCCTGATAATGAAACAGGTCTGTCTCTGATACCTTTTTATAATCAAAGATACGGGTTGCCGGTGGGATATTCCGACCATACTGCTGACACCCTTGCCCCGCTTGCTGCAGTGGCAACTGGGGCGGTTGTAATTGAGAAGCATTTTATTCTTGACCGGTCTATTCCCGGGGGGGACCGTGCGCTTTCACTTGAGCCTAAGGAGATGTCAGACTTTATCAGGGACATCAGGCGGCTGGAGAAAATGATGGGAGATTATCCGAGAAAAATCCAGCCCTCTGAGGAATACGGAAGGACAAACCTGCGCCGCAGTGCATATGCTAAATACAATATCCGTAAAGGACAAAAAATAACTGCCGCAGACGTCATCTGGTTAAGACCGGTACCTGCAAACAGTGTCTCTTTTGAAGATTTTGATACTGTCAGCTCATTTATCGCCCAAAAGGATATAGATAGCGAAGAGCCATTGACGTACAATAATATTGATAAAGCAGGCAGCTAACCGGGGTTAAGGTTAAATAAAGATACGTGGAGGCAATTATGAAATTAATTGATAAAATCAAAACAGAAAAAGCCGTAAAAAAAGGAGAGCTTGAAGTCCCTTTCCCCCAGTTGAAATACTGTGTCCGCTGCTGTCTGCCTGAGACTGTTGAGGGTATAACCTTTGATGAGAGAGGAATATGCTCGGGTTGTAACAGTTCGGAACAGAAGATGAAGATAAACTGGGAAGACAGATGGAACGAATTGCTTAAGAAAGTGGAGCATAATAAAAAAATTGCAGGGGATAATTATCACTGTATTGTGCCTATCAGCGGCGGTAAAGACAGCACATACCAGCTTCATGTTGTTACAAAAGTTTTGGGAATGCGTCCTCTTGCCGTGACTTTCAGCCATACATGGTTTTCTGAAACAGGGAAATATAATTTGCAGAACTGTCTTGAAAAATTTGATATTGACCATATAATGTTCACACCCAAGAAAAGCCTTGTAGACCGCCTTGCAAAACAGTCGCTTTATAAAATAGGCGACTCCTGCTGGCACTGCCACGCAGGGGTTGGCGCATTTCCCCTGCAGGTAGCCATAAAATTCGGCATAAAACTTATTATTTGGGGTGAATCAGCGGCTGAAAACGGCACTAAGGCTACATACTTTAACCCTGTCAGATATGACGCGGAATATTTTCAAAAGATATCTTCAAAAGTCGGCATTGACCAAATGGTAAGTGATGAGATTAAAAGAAGTGAATTGAGGCCTTTCATGTTTCCCACAGCTGAAGAGATGAGGAAGGCAGGGGTTGAAGGAATACATCTTGGAGATTATATATTCTGGGATGATGAACGGCAGGTGGATTTTATAAAGAAGGAATATGGCTGGAGAGAGGGAGATGTTGAAGGTACATACAAAGGTTATAAAAGCGTAGAATGTAACATGGCAGGAGTGCATGATTATTTAAAATATCTGAAACGCGGCTTCGGACGCACCACTGACCATGCCACCAGAGACGTCAGGGCCGGCATATTGACGCAGGAAGAGGGCTTTGAAATGATAAAAAAATATGATTCACTTAAACCTGAAGCGCTGAAATATTATATGGAAATTACAGGCCTCAGCGAAGCAGAGATAATAAAGGAAATAAAGGGACAGAGAAAAGGAGCGGCAGGGCGTTTGCCCTGATAGCTCCAGAGACGGCGGTTTTTAGATGAATAGTTCAGGCGTAGTCAATATCAAATTAATTAAAACGGCATCTGATATTGTCAAAGAAATACGGTCCGGGAATCTTTCCGCCGCTGATGTTGCCATGACATATCTTGAAAGAATCAGAAGTTTGGAGGGGAAAATCAGCGCATGGGAATTTCTTAATGAGGAGCATGTCTTTGAACAGACCGCCGCAGTGGACAATAATTTGTCACGCGGTAAGGTTTGCGGCAGACTGTGCGGGGTTCCAATCGGCGTTAAGGACATATTTAATACAAGGGGGTTCCCTGTTGAAATGGGGAGTCCGATATGGAAGGGGCATAAGGCCGGCAATGACGCGAGGGTTGTAGAACAGATGATGTGGGATGACGGGATAATCATGGGCAAAACTGTTACTGCCGAATTTGCCGTTCATTTTCCCGGGGCGACAAGAAACCCTCACAATATCAAACACACGCCCGGAACTTCTTCAAGCGGTTCTGCCGCAGCGGTTGCATCCTTGATGGTTCCTGTTGCTCTGGGTACACAGACAGCAGGCTCCTTGATACGACCGGCGAGCTACTGCGGTATATATGCCATGAAACCCACTTTTGGCATGATTCCGAGGACAGGGGTGCTTAAGACAATGGAAACTCTGGACCAGGTAGGGTTTTTTACGCGTTCAGTCCGTGACATTAAGCTGCTGTTCGATTCCGCAAGAATAGGAGGCAGGGACCATCCCCTCAAAGAAGAAAAACTGTTAAAGGATATAGGAAGAAAATTCTGGAAAGTGGGTATTGTTAAAGGCAGTATATGGAATGGTGTTTCTGAATATGCTAAGAAGGACTTCATTGATTTTATCAGCCGACTGGCAAATGAAAATATATTAATAGAAGAAGCCGGACTTCCCGAAGGATTTGAAAATGTCCATGCGATTCATTCTCATATCTATAATTCAGACCTTGCCTATTATTTCAAAGAAGAATATTACAGACAGCCTGAGTTAATGAGTGATGTTTTAAAGCATCATATTAAACTCGGGTTTTCATATCCGCCTGATAATTATTCAAGTGCATTGAAAGAGCAGAGGACACTGATTCACAGGCTTGACAGCGTATTTGAAGAGTACGACATTTTGCTAAGCCTGTCCTCATTTGGAGAGGCGCCTGTAGAAGAGGCGAGGGATAAAGATTATTGTCCTATCTGGACCTTATGCCATGTCCCGGCTGTAAATGTGCCGGTATTTACAGGACCGAAAGGACTCCCGTTTGGCCTTCAGGTTGTAGCAAAAAGATATAATGACCTGCTTCTTATAAATTTTCTTGACTATCTTGATGACCTGGAATTAGTGCCGCCCGTAAAAGTAGCTGAAGGCGGAACAGGGATTGAGACTGTATAAAAAATTATGAAGGATCCTTTTTTAATCGGCAATAAGGTCTATCTCCGGGGGATTGAAGAGTCTGACCTGAATAATGACAGATACTTCCAGTGGCTCAACGACCATGACAATGACCTCTATACAAGTCACGCCATGTGGCCGAATACAAAGGAGAAGATGAGGGTTTTTTATAAACGCGTCAGCGGACACAAAAACGACGTGGTTTTCTGTATACATGAAAAATCAACCGACCGTCATATAGGGAATATCGGTCTGCATGAGATAAACTGGATTCACAGGCGCGCCGAGCTGGCAATTTTGATAGGTGAAAAAGATGCTCAATTAAAGGGCTATGGAACCGAGGCGATAAATTTATTGGCGGCACATGCATTTAATAAGCTGAACCTTCACAGGATAGGTCTCGGTGTTAATGCCCATAATGAGGCCGCAATCAGGGCATATAAGAAAGCAGGCTTTGTTGAGGAAGGGATATTCAGGGATCATTTTCTGAGAAACGGTCTTTTTACCGATGTAGTTCGTTTAGCAGTGATAAAAAAGCAGAAATAACCTCACCAATATGCAATGTCAGGAAGGCATTGAGAACAATTCCTGATGCCGATGGCAGTCCAAAAAAAAATAATAGCAACCATTGAAGCCCGGATGGGCTCTACGCGCCTTCCCGGAAAAGTATTAAAACCGCTTGCAGGCGCCCCTATGCTTCAGCGTGTTTTTGAGAGGGCTGCCGGAGCCGGAAGTATTGACCGGGTGGTCTTGGCTACTACTACGGAGAAAAGGGATGACGTCCTTGTTCATCTTGCAGAAGAACTCGGCACAGACTATTACAGGGGAAGCGAGGAAGATGTGCTGGACAGGCTTGCAGGCGCAATAAAAAAATATACCCCTGATGTAGTCGTCAGCCTTACCGGCGATAATCCGCTGATAGACCCCGTGCTTATTGACGACATGGTCAGTTTTTTCTTCAGCAAGGGGTATGATTATGCAGCCAGCACGCATATGCACCATTCGGATAAGTGGATGGCTGAACGTACATTCCCTGCGGGCATCTCGGTCCAGGTCATCAGGGCGGGAATAATTCTTGATGTTTCTGAGGAAATAAAAGACATTAAAATCCGGGAGCACGGAACCTACGGAATATATAACCGTACAGACGGCAAATATAAACTCGGTGATTTTCAGGCGGAAGGGAAATACATTGAATGGAGACATCCTGAACTGCGCTTTACAGTTGATACGCCTGAAGACTATGAGTTGATGTCCCGAATATACAATATGCTTTATCATCGTAATCCTGCGTTTTCATCCCTTGAAGCCATAAAGCTGGTTTCAGAAAATCCGGAACTGAAGGCGATAAATGCCGGTGTTCAGCAGAGGATTGCACACGAGCGGCTCAGAGCTAAAGCCGGCAAATAGGGTTTCCAGAATTTATCTGCAGTGAGCTTAAGAATGTTCAATAAAAACAGCGAACTCGTAAAAATTGTCATATTGATTGAAATCATAATTATCCTGACAGCATTGCCGTATCTTTCAGGCAGGTACGCCTATGCCCCAAAAGAGGTTTTGTACACAGGCACATTTGCATCTTCGGGGCAGGTGCATGAGGCTATGACGCTCCGCAACCAGTATGGTCAGAGAGACTTCTTTGACCAGGAGCGCATATTTCTCAGGTTTTACAGAGAGAGCATTCTTAAAGGTGATTTGCCATTCTGGAACGAAAGGACTTTTGGAGGGGTATCACAGGAAGATTCAATGATATACAGCTACCTCTCTCCCTTCCATTTGCCCTGGCTTGTCATTTCAGATGACCATATTGCAAAGGGGGTGCAGATATTTCTATTGCTGAATTACGGGATGCTGGGGTTTTTGTTCTGGTGCAGAACTTTGCAAATTTCACCTGTCTGGACGTTTATGGTTATGATATTCGGGTTATTTACTCCGCTGTCACTTCATTTTTACGCTCATACGCATCAACCGGGAATCCTATATTCAGGGTTATATATAACTCTGGCATATTATTTATATCTGCAGCACAGAAACCCATTTTATTTGTCCCTGCTTTTTATTTTTTTAAGCCTTTCAATTATCACTAATTTTCTTTCAGTACTTCTTTTTATATCTTTATTCCTTGTTGTGATTTCTGTTGCCTTTGTTTTGCACTCCACGATACCAAGGAAGGAGAGGGTCAGCCGTATCGCAAGAGGCGTTGCATGCTATTCCTCCGCAGTTCTTTTTTGCTCTTTTTTCCTCGGGCCCATACTTCTGGAGAGCTATCTTGTCAGGGAGCCTGTAGCCCCAAGTTATTCAAGCTATGCGCCGTGGAACAACTTGAATGCCGTGATAAGTTCGCTGAGTGTTTTTGGATTGGGCAATAACGCTTATGTCCCTTTTTTGTTTATACTCCCTATCCTGCTGTATCTGTCTTTATTGAAAAATTTCCCTGTAGGGATAATTGCGATGATATATTTCTGGGTAGCCGCCTTTTTGATTACGAGTTTTGAGGGTCTTCAGGCGATATTCCGCAGCGTAATGCCGGGAATGAAATATTCTAATAATGCATTATTCCGTATGCTTTTTTTTGCCAATCTGTTTGGCTTTATTCTTATCGCATGGCTGTCGGAATATTTTAAAAACAACAAGGAGAAAGCAGGTAAGAATTTTATGAAAATTATATTGCTGGTCCTTGCTGTTGTACTCCTGGCAAATGCTGTCTACTGGTCAGTTTCTGTTTTGCAGATGCTTTCACCTGAGTTAGTGAGGGCATTGCCCGGCAAACTGCCTGAATTCGCAGGGCTAATCCATAATCATGAGGAGCGGTTTTTTACTACCGGACTTGGATTACTGATATCAATCTTTTTTTTTTCTTTCTGGCGCCTCAATGTTTACAGCAGTTCTTCAAAGAACACTTCCAGGGCACAGCTCCTGCTGGTGCTTCTTATTGGAATCGGCTACCTCTTAATTTACCAGTTTCAGAGGCCGGACCTTCTTTCTAAATATGATGTTTTAAGACATCCGATTTTTTCCGGCATTGAAATAAAAAACAGGGATAAGGCGCTGACCCTGGAAGACTGCGGCTCTGCCGGACACCAGTGGTATCGCAATGAGGCTACATTAGCGGGTTTCAGCACATTTGACGGCCCTACGGATACAGGCATTTTTACCGAGATGAGGTGCTTCTGGGCGCCGCTTAATGATATTGAAGAACTGAATAAAAAAGGCGTAAATCTCATGGAGGTAAACTGGATATGCTCTGAAAAAGTGATATCTGAAAAAGATTCAAGTATGGTTATTTCTGCAAAAAGCCTCTTCAGGGCGCTTGGGGTAAAATATCTTTTTACAGACCGTGAAATAAATGACATCGGGGCAAAGAAAATAAAACAGACCAGTGGACTGCGCCTGTATGAGCTTGGTGAACCATGGCCTGACATAACTTATTTCCCTGGGGCGGACAGCAGGTTTTTGAAAGAGACTATTCAGGGATTAGCAAGAGGCTCCCAAAAAGCAGTTTATGATTTTTTGGTTTTAGACAGGCTTAAACGCAAATTGAATTTTTCACGCAGTTCCAATATCAGGTGGGAGGTCTCTGCGCCGCCTGATTTGAGAGGCACGGGAGGCGCCCTTTTTATGAACCACCCTCTGGAATATCACAGAAATATCAGTTTTCCCCTGACCAATATTCCCGCGGAAGGGAGATGGGAAGTTGTTAAGGAGAATAAATCGCGTGTTGATTTTCCATTATCTAACGGACCGTTCAGGATAGTTGACATTGATATGACAGAAAAGGCTGTGATTCAGTACAGCCTCAGGCATTATTGGGGATGGACTGTTATCTCAGCCTGCGGATTTATTATTTTTATCGTTATTATGATTTTTGAGAAAAGAAAAACAGAAAACGTTTATTAAAAATCATGTTTCAGCAGGGGAATAATAAAATTACATCAGACATTTTGCTGGTTGTGCCGGTCAGGAAGGGTTATTCCGGTATCACGATAGACCTCGGACTTCTTCATATTTACAGCGCACTAAAGGCTAAGGGTATTGTTTCAACAATAATGCACTGCCCTAAAGACGGTATAACCGAAGAAAAATTCAGGGAGATACTTCAGGCAAACCTTCATATAAAGACTATCGGGTTTAAAATGTTCTCTGTGGACCATAATTCAGTAAAAAGGATGTCATTGATTGCAAAACAGGTTCTTCCTGAATGTGTAACTGTTGCAGGCGGACCTCATCCTACATGCCTGCCGGAATATATTCTTGAAGATATGCCGGGGATAGATTATGTCTTCAGAGGAGAGGGGGAGGCGGGGTTTCCCGTTTTTTGTGAAAAGGTTCTTGCAGGGAAGCCGCTGCTGGAAGCTCCGAACATTGCCTACAGAAGGGAAAAAGGTGTTGTACAAAACAAATGTGTGGCAGTTGATGAGCTTGACAGACTGCCGCGCATCCAGTGGGAAGACGTCAGTATTGAAGACTATCCTGACTTTCTCACATCACTGCCTTTTATTCCGGTTATGGCAACGAGAGGATGCCCTTTCCAGTGTAAATATTGCGCAGCCCATTCTATTGTGGGGCGCAAAATGAGATATCGTTCAGTAGAAAATGTTATTGATGAACTGCGGTTTCTTAAGGAAACTCATAAAATTGAGGGTTTTAATTTCAGTGATGATGAGCTGACACTGAACCGTAATTATTTTATTGATCTTTGCAAAGGTTTAATAAAAAGCGGACTAAATCTGAAATGGGAATGTTCCAACGGCGTAAGACTTGATACGCTGGACGATGAAGTTCTTGATATTATGTACAAGGCCGGCTGCCGGTATATCTCTGTCGGCATAGAAAGCGGAAACAACAGGATACTGAAGAGCATGAAGAAGAATATTTCAACTGAAGTGATACGGGAAAAAGTCGCTATGGTAAAACGCTCAAAGGTTGTTCCTCAGGGGCTTTTTATGGTCGGCTTTCCGGATGAGACAGAAGAGGATATAAGGAAGACCATTGATTTTGCGATTGAGCTTGATATTGATAAAACGAATTTTTCAATTTTCATGCCCCTGCCCGGTTCTGAGATATTTGATGAACTTGTTGCAGGCGGGGCGCTTGAGATAGACAGAATCAACTGGGACGATATGAAGCCTGACAAGGTGATTTTTAGGAACAGTCTTGTTTCCCCTGAGAAGCTGAAACAGCTGCAGAGATATGCGTATATGAAATTTTATTTAAGACTAAAACCGCTCAAGAGGCTTTTCAGGGAGTTTGTTCTTAAAAAGCGCGGCGGCAGGGCGTTGTTTGTCAAGCTTAAATCCGTATTGAGTTCATAAAAATGTTTACTTTCCGCACTAAATTATCAATGGCAAAAGCGCTACTGACAAAAAGGTCTCCTTTTTATGTGCAGTTCTATGTTTCAAACGTCTGCTATCTGAAATGCAAGATGTGCAATATAGTTGAGGCAAATGCCGATATCCACCCTTTTAAAACCGAAAATATTGGGATGATTGCCGATAATCTCGTCAAGGTAGGGGCAGGCGTTGTTTTGCTGACCGGAGGGGAGCCTTTTTTAAGGGACGACATTGATGAAATAGTTCGCATATTTAAATCAAGAGGGCTGGACATAAGGCTTCAAACTGCCGGGCTGTACTCAAAAAGGGAGAAAATCCGCAAATGCGTCCAGTACGGCGCAAGGGATATTAATGTGAGCCTGGATTCCCTGGACGAGCGGCTCTCGGACTACATCAACGGCGCAGAAGGGTCATGGAGGAATGCAATCAGGACAATATCATTTATATCAAGGACCTTCCCCCGCAGTGATTCCATCTGTGCGCTGGGGTGTGTTATGTCAAGTTATAATATTGACGAAATAGAGGCAGTGCTTGATTTTGCAACACAGATAGGCTGGTGGCTGTCCCTCGTTCCGGTACATATCACAAATCCTGACGCTCCGCTGAATTTCAGGGGTTATGATGAATTGTTCAGTTTTAATGAAAAAGACTTTCCCAAAATCAGGGCGCTTATTGAAAGACTGAAAAAGAAAAAACGGGAGGGCGCTAAACTGTTTGATTCTGACGACTACCTTGATTCAGTGCATCATTTTATTACCACCGGCAGTCCTGACTGGCGGCATAAAGGGATCTGCGATTCCCCGTATCTGTATTTTGTCATCCTGCCTGACGGGCGGTTTGCTCCATGCTGTGACTATAAACTAAAGGAGGACATATACGTGTCTGACCCTGAGTTCCCGAAGATTTTTAAGTCGCGGGAGTTTCGTGAGAAGGTAAGAAGCATAACACATAAGTGTTCAGGCTGTAATTTTGGAAGTTTCCCGGAGATCACCCTTTCCGCAAGATCATTTTCTACTATCAGAGAACGGGTGCGCTTACAGTTTAAAGCCAGAGCTTCGGGGCTGAAGCCGGTTGAAGAAGATGAGCTGTTTGAGACAATAAATATGATTAAGCGCAAGTATAATGTTTACGGAAAGGAAAGGGAATTCCGGTACAGAGACGGGAAAAAATGGCCTAAGGCTTCAAATATTCCGCAGCGGTTGTGGAACGACAGAGACGGGAGAGAATGAATATTTTTATAACAGGTGCAACTGGTTTTATCGGAAAGAACTTCATGGAGCAGCTGTATCCTGCCATGGGAGCTGATGACAGGTGCTTTGTGCTGGTGCGGAAAAAGGCGTTATTTGACGACAGCAGGATAACACAGTTGAACGGGAGCCTTGAAGAGATAACAAAATTTAAAGACGAAATACTGCAGTGTGAATACTTTTTCCATATTGCGGCAAATCCTGTTTTTGGCAGTGACATTAATTATGACAAGGTTAACTATGATCCCACTGTTCAGATAGTAGACCTGCTTAAAAAGAGTAGCAGCCTCAGGAACTTTATCTTTGTCAGCACCATAGGGGCGGTTGACAGGAGCAAAGGCGATGATTGCAGTAACCCTATGACGGTTAAGAGCTCTCCCAACCCCAGGTCTTTGTACGGGGAGTCTAAATTAAAATCCGAAAAATATATTAAAAAAAGCGGTATCCCGCATACAATAATCAGGCCAACCTGGGTTTATGGAAAAAATATGAGAGCAGACTCGCATATCAACAAATTCGTATCTATGGTGTACGAGAACAGCCCTGTTTCCCGGGTGGGCTTTCCCGGCAAGGTATCTTTGATACATACGGATGATCTCTGCCGGGCATTTGTCAGGTGCATCAATAACGATAGAGTCATAAACAAGATTTATTTTGCCGAGACTGAGGCATTGTCCATCGGAAATATTTTCAATATCATTTACAGCAGGATCCGGAACAGAAAGCCCGGACAGATCAGTATGCCGGCGCTTCATTTTTTGTTTAAAAGAATTCATCACAGACTGCCGGTAACCGTCTCAAACCTTTTTCTGGATTATCTATATGCCGAAGACGCGGATTTCAGAAAGGATTTTCAGATTGACGGCGTCAGGAGGTTAATTGACGGTGCGGATGAAATTATCTCAACGAATATACATAACGGCTATTGGGTAATCACAGGGGCAAACAGCGGGATAGGGCTTGAGCTTGCAAGGAAGCTGAACGCTCTGAACAAGAAACTGATTCTGATTGATAAAGACACAAATAACCTTGACAGCTTTAAAAACCAGACTGTCCTCAGGGCTGACCTGGGCAGATACGGTGAAATTGAAAGACTGGCAGATAACGTAAAACAGTACAAAATATTCTGTCTGGTAAACAATGCCGGCGTTGGTTTCCGGGGCTCGCTGCGTGAAATTGACCTTGAAAAAATCAGAAAGACGGTAGATGTAAATATATTTTATCCGGTTATTTTTACGAAATTAATGCTTGATGCTTTAATTGAAAACAGGAGCGTGATTGTCAACGTCGCAAGCAGTGTTGCGTATAATCCTCTGCCCGGAATGTCATTGTATTCTGCTTCAAAAGCGTTTCTGGCAAACTGGTCAGAGGCGCTTTCCTATGAACTGAGAAAGACAAATAAGGTAATCACTTTTTCGCCATCAGGCACATTCACGAATTTTCAAAAAGGAGCCGGTGTAAAAGTTGTTAATGAAGGTAAAGGACTACTGACGCCCGAATATGTAGCGCATAGACTATTGAAAGCTATTGATAAAAAGAGAAGTGTCGTAATTCTGGGAGTGAAAACAAAACTTCTGCTGTTTTTTGCAGGATGCCTGCCGAGAGAGATAAATATAAAGCTATGGGGCAAGCTTTTTTCAAGGATGAGATAAGTATAAAACTAGACATGGACGACAAAAAAATACTATTTATAATACCGGATGAAAAAAAGGTCTATGAAAATGTTTCTGTCAAAGTAGGCTCCTTTCATCTGCCTTCACTGGCCTTTGCGATTTTAGGCGCTGCGGCTAAAGAATCCGGATATATTCCGGAGGTATTAGATCTGACCCTCTATGATAATTTTGAAAAAATACTGGAGGGAAAATTATCGCCTAATCCGGCATATGTTTGTTTAACCGGCACAACTGCTATTTATTTTCATGTGTTGGAAATAGCAAGATTTATCAGGAAAAAGCAGCCTGGCGCCAGGATATTGATTGGAGGCCCGCATGCAAGTTCTACAGTTGAAGATACTCTGAACAATAACTGCTTTGATTACCTTTTTATAGGAGAAGCGGAAATATCTTTCAGGCAGTTTCTTAATGGCATTAATCCTGAAGACATAGAAGGTCTGGCTTTTAAAAAAAATGACGGCAGCCTTCATATAAGGCCGAGTACAGGTTTTTTAAAAGATCTGGACAAATTCCCCTTTCCTGAGTACTCTCTTTATGATTTATCAAATTATTATCTGCCCAATATGCATGCACGGCAAAATCCTGTTTTGTGGATAGAGACAAGCAGGGGATGTCCGTTTGACTGCATGATCTGCAATAAAGTGGTTCATGGGCAGACGTTCAGACCGAAATCATCCGTCAGAGTCCTTAATGAAATTGAGTTTTATTATAAGATGGGTGTCAGAGAATTTTTGATAGCCGATGATGGTTTTACATCCAATATGAAACGTGCAGAAGAAATATGTGACGGGTTAATCAGCAGGAATTTATCTGTCACCTGGGCTTGTATAAACGGGATAAGAGTGGATAGGGTAACTCCGGGGCTATTAGTCAAGATGCGTAAAGCGGGTTGTTACAGACTTTCATTTGGTATGGAAAGCGGAAACCAGAGTGTCCTGGATAATTTGGGCAAGAAGATCACTTTATCCCAGATTGAATCAGCAGTAAAGATGGCAAAGAAAGCCGGGCTGGAAGTCTTTGGATATTTTATGTTCGGGTTCCTTGACGACACAGAAGATACTATGCAGGATACAGTCAGATTTGCCAGAAGCCTCCCTCTTGATTTTGCCAAGGCCAGTCTCATTATGCCGTTTCCGGGATCCCCCCTTCATAATAAATACAGAGAACTCGGCCTGTTGAAACCGCCGGGAGATTATAGAGAATATAATGTATATACTTCTCCCAAAGAAGTCTACAGGCATCCTTCGCTTGAGTGGGAGATAATTGAGAAATTTCAGAAAAAATTTTACCGGAATTTTTATTTAAACCCGCAGTACATCTTGAGAAGGTTTATACACTCTGTCAGGAACAAAACCTTATTCGCTACGATTAAGGCGGCATTTTCAGTAGACTGGTTTTGATAATAATTCATGCACAAGCTGATAATATATGGGCATTAATGGAAGCTTCGATCAGGTATGTTTTATATGCGGCGGCAAAATAATTTCTAATGCAAGAGAAAATGCATATGTGAAATGTTCGGTTTGCGGCCATGAGATGCTTAAAGAAAAAAATAAGCAGCAGTTTATCATAAATGATATTTTATCAGAGGAAAAGGTCAAAAAAATTGATTTACTTGAGAAATTTAAGCGGAGCGTAATTGCAAATTGCTCTAAGGCGCATGATTTTCTTCTTGATGTAGGAGCCTCTTCCGGCAAGTTTCTCTTTAATAACAAGAAGATGTTCCATAATCATGCCGGTATTGAAATAACGCCTGAATGTATCAGGTTTTCAAGAGATGTGCTGAGGTTGAATATTATGACAGATGTAGCCGCCATTACAAGTCCTATATCAGTAGCTACATTTTGGCATTCACTGGAGCACATGCCTGCAGATGATATAAAAAAGATATTGTGCCATGTCAGGAGCCTCTCGTTTGATAATACAAGAATCGTTATTTCTGTCCCAAATAACTTTTCCCTGCAGTACAGACTCTTCGGTGAGGGTTATGCATTTTATGACCTGCAGAACCATATTCATCAGTTTTCTGCCGACTCATTAAACAGACTTATGGAGAATTCCGGTTTTGATAAGGTCCAAATCTTCAGGTCGTCGGTATATAATATTTTTGGATATCTGCAGGGATTTATGAATAAATGCAACTCTACGCACAACTATTTCTATTACAGAAAAAAACGGATGCAGGTTTTTGACAAAAGCAAAAAGAGACTGCTGTTTCTGGATATTTATAACTATGCATTGGCAGTTCTATTTCTTATGCCGGCAATATTGCTTTCACTGTATGATTCACTATTCCCGGGGAATGGAGGTGTAATAACAGCATGCTACAGGAAAAAGAAAAATTAGAGGTTATAATTCCTGTATATAATGAGGAGCTCTGCATTACCGAGCTGCTGAAAAGGCTGTTGGCATTTAAGGAAAAGCTCAGTGAGTTGGATATTAGTTTTATATTGATAAATGACGGCTCAAAAGACCGGAGCCTAGAACTGATGCACAAATATGCTGATAAGCACGACTGCATCAAGGTCATTAATCTTAGCAGGAATTTTGGTCATCAGATCGCTGTCACAGCAGGGCTTGACCACGCAGACGCTGATTATGTCGCCATAATTGACGGGGACCTGCAGGACCCGCCTGAGCTTATAGAGGATATGTACAAAAAGGCGAAAGAAGGATTTGACATTATTTATGGGCAAAGAGATCAGCGTAAGGGGGATTCTTTTTTTAAAAAATTTACAGCCAAAATATTTTATAAGCTTCTGAACAAAATGTGCAATATCAGTATCCCGGCTGATACCGGAGATTTCCGTCTTATAACGCGCCGGGTTTTAAAGTCGCTTAATCAGATGAGGGAAAAACACCGTTTCATAAGGGGGATGGTTCCATGGTGCGGTTTTAAGAGCGCTCCCCTGGTTTATCAAAGGGATGAAAGATATGCCGGCAAGACTAAGTATCCGGTAAGCAAAATGGTCAACTTTGCGCTGGACGCAGTCTTTTCTTTTTCTAATGTGCCCCTGAGGATTGCGACATATTTTGGGATTGCGATAGTGGGGGTAGGCGTTTTAGGAGGACTTTTTATAGCATATCTTAGATTATTTACCCATCTGTCT
Organism: Nitrospirota bacterium; assembly: GCA_016212185.1. Lineage (NCBI taxonomy): Bacteria > Pseudomonadati > Nitrospirota > Nitrospirota bacterium. The sequence goes on along the minus strand of JACRGX010000056.1, from coordinate 50,208 downwards.
GCTCCGGGTATATCTACCGTAATCATTACAATTGTAATAATAGGGGGCTTTCAGATTATTATGCTTGGCATTGTAGGTGAATATATCGGCAGAATATTTGAAGAGGCAAAAAACAGGCCGTTATATTTAATAGAGGGCAGAAAAAATATTGAATAAGCCTCATTTTTGTTAAAAGGGTTTTGTGACAGAGAATAAGGCATTCCGGAAAGAAGAGATATTCCATGACAGGTGGGCGGATTCAATAAATATTAACGAGGTCATGGTTGACGAATCTTTTGAGGCATGCACTTCCCCTGAAAACAGGCTGATTATCAGGAAACTGGGAGACCTGAAAGGTAAAAAGATACTGGAACTCGGCTGCGGCGCTGGAGAGGCTTCTGTATATTTTGCAAAAAAGGGCGCTGATGTCATTGCGACGGATATTTCAGCCGGGATGCTTGAAGTCGTAAAGAAAGTTGCTTCAAAACACGGCGTCAGCATACTGACCGAGCAGTTAGACTCACATAAGACTATTTTTGAAGACGAGACATTTGATATCGTTTATGCCGCAAACCTGCTTCATCATGTTGATATTGAAAGTACAGTCAGAGAAGCTCACAGGGTTTTGAGAAAAGGCGGAATATTCGTATCATGGGACCCGCTTGCGCATAATATCCTACTGAATATATACAGGCGGATAGCCAATGAGGTCAGAACAGAAGATGAGCATCCGCTCAGCATGAGGGATCTGAAAATATTTAATAAATATTTTTCACGCCTGGAAACTTATGCGACATGGTTCTTTCTTCTCTGGATATTCATTAAATATTATCTTATTGACAGGGTGGACCCCAACAAAGAAAGATACTGGAAAAAAATTCTCAAGGAACACAGAAAACTTGAAAAGACCTATATGAGGCTGGAAAGGATTGATAATTATTTTTTACACCAACTCCCTTTTTTAAAAAGATACTGCTGGAATATAATTATATTTGCTGTTAAGTGAAAGAAAAACCCGCATGTTTATTTATCCTCCGGAGGCAGGGCAGAATTGAATTACACAGAAAAGAAGCTGTATTCCGCCATAGTCGGAGCCGGAACTATTGCAACAGGCATAGGAGAAAAAAAATATCCTATGACACATGTCAGGAGCTATATGGAGTTGAGCGGGCATGTAGAGCTGATTGCTTTTGCAGAAACCGACAAGGCGCAGCGGACTGCTGTTAAGAAAGCGTTTCCTCAACTGAGGGCGTACGAGGATTTTGATAGTCTTGTCAATAACGAGCAGGTTGATATATTGAGCATATGCACTCCGGATGATTCACATTATGAATTATTAGTGAAAGCTATTAACCGCAGAGTGAAAGGCATATGGTGTGAAAAACCCATGGCGCTTGACGGCAGGTCTGCAGAAGAAATAAGCGGCAGAAGCAGAGAATCGGGGATCCTGGTGCAGATAAATTATTTCAGGCGGTTCATACCTGAAATAGCAGAGATACGGAGCGATATCATCAGAGGGCTCTACGGGAAAATAAAGATGATGAGCGGACTGTACACAGGGGGCTATGTGCGGAATGGTTCGCATATGATTGACCTGATGAATTTCTTTGAGGAGGAATTTTCTCTTATGCATGCTCAACCTGCCGCCGGTTTTTTAGGAGGCGGAGACGGTCCGGTATATATGGTCTGCAAAACACGCGGAGGAATATACAGCATATTGCAGCCTTTAAGCGGCGGCTACAATATTTTTGAACTTGATATATTTTGTGAAAACGCTAGGATACGCATCTGTGAAAACGGAAGGCGGATTGAAATTTATCATGTAATGAGCGATAAGGAGTTCCCTCATTTGAATATTCTTAACCCTGAACCTGAAACCGTAATCTGCAGATGGAAAGATTCGTTTACAAGGGCTCTTGCAAATCTGATTGAAGCGGTTGAAGGTAACGGTGATTCAACTTTTTCACCGCCTGAAGATTCCGTAAAAACGGCAAAGCTTATAGGAGATGTCACAGAGGTGATTAATAAGCAGTATAGTTCAGGGAGAAATAATCATGCCTGAAAAACTTGCGATGTTTGGCGGCGAGCCTGTTCGCAGAGAGCCTTATCCCCCTTATAACACAATAGGCGATGAAGAAAAGAAAATGGCAATGTCTGTTCTTGATACCGGAGTTTTGTCCGGCTTTGTGGGGAGGGGAAACGAACAGTTCTACGGAGGCGCAAAGGTCAGAGAGCTTGAAGCGCTTTTCTGCACCAAGTACGGAAGCAGATATGCAATTTCCTTTAACTCCGCCACGTCTGCTTTGCACGGGACCATGATTGCAGCAGGCATAGGCCCGGGCGATGAGGTGATTGTGCCGCCTTATTCCATGAGCGCAACGGCAGCCGCAGTGCTTATGTGCCATGCAGTGCCTGTCTTTATTGACATAGAGCCTGAGATGTTTTGCCTGGATCCGTCAAAACTGGAGGCTGCGGTTACTGAACGCACAAAAGCTGTAATAGCGGTAAATCTTTTCGGACTTTCATCCGACATGGATCCTGTTATGGATACAGCCGCAAGGCATGGTCTTATAGTTGTTGAAGATAATGCCCAGGCGCCCGGAGCAAAATACAAGGGAAGGTTTACCGGAAGGACAGGCCATATGGGCGTGTTCAGCCTTAACCGCCACAAGACTATCCAGTGCGGAGAAGGAGGCGTTGTCCTGACTGATGACAGCCGGTTTGCAGAGCGCCTGCAGCTTTGCCGGAACCATGGAGAGGTTGTGCTTCTTGACTGGGAGACGAACAGGAATGCAGATGTTGTGGGCTTCAATTACAGGCTTTCAGAACTCCATGCAGCAGTCGCCATCCCTCAGCTTAATAAGCTTGGAACCCTGAATTCCGGACGCATTTCGCTTGCAGGGAAACTTACTGCTGCATTAGGTGAGATAGATTTCATTATGCCGCCGGCAATTCGTAAGGAATGCACACATGTCTTTTATCTTTACCCCATGCTTTATAAAAGTGAAAAACTTGGAATAACCCGCGATCTTTTGCTGAAGTCGTTAATTGCCGAAGGCGTGCATGCATCTAACTATGCTGCGCCTATCTACAGGTGCCCTATATATCAGGAACATCAGGACCCTGCAGCCGGTAACTTTAAAAGGCTTTTCCCTGAATATAATTGCAAGCCCGACTACTCTCCCGGAATATGTCCTGAAGCGGAATTGATCCATGATACGAAAATGGTTGTGACTAATATATGCAGGTATCCTCATACTGAAAAAGAAGTAGAAGAGTTTGTAAAAGCGCTCAGGAAGATACAGGCAAATATTGATGAACTCAGAAAACTTGAGACAGGCAGCGGATAAATCCATACTTATTTTTTCACAGCAGGCAGGTTCAGCTGCTGCACTGATCCCGGTTATTGGAAAATTGATGTCAGCCGGTCTTATGTTAGATATTTATGCCCTACCGCCGTCAGACATCGTATATAAAAAACATTACAGTAAAATCATGAGCTGGGTGGATTTCCCTGCAAAAGAGTTCAGCCTCTTATTGACAGGCTATGGTCATCCAAAACACACGATTAACCGGGAAATCTTTAGAGAAGCCGGAAAGAGGGGGCTGTTTAGTATTGCTTTTCTGGACAACTACAAAGGTCTTGAGAGATTTTTGGAACCTGACGGAGGGCTGACGCATGACATGCCGGATATACTTGCGGTGATGGACAGTGCCGCAAAAACAGCGCTGGCTGATATGGGAATGCCTGAAGACAAGCTTGTGGTTACCGGTCATCCCTATCTTGAAAAATGCAGTTTGACCAAAATGTCTGAGAAAGTGAAAACAGAAACAAAAAAAAAGCTAAGCATTCCAGAAGATAAAGAAGTCTGTTTTCTGGCGTCAGAGATTATCCATAGCCACTCATTTTATGAGCCGTGCGATGCAGGATGCGGCAGCCTGTTTGATATGGATGCAGGGGGTGTTGCTTTAAAAGCAAAAATAGTTGAAAAAGAAGGAAAAGACGTGCTTATTCTGGTCAGGCCGCATCCAAATGAAAAAAACAAGGTTGATAACAGACTCAGGCGGATAGGATTTGAAGAGGCTGATGAGATGACGGTACTCGGCATATCAGACAGGGTTTACGGGCTTACCTCAATGTTTACGCAGTTAAGCGTTGCATATGGGGTTCCCACATATAATGTTGAGCCGTTTCTTTCAGGATGGAGTCCGGAGAATTCATTTCTCCTGCCTAGGCTTTGGAATTATCTTGCAGGGCACGGTTACCTGGGGGATTGGAAAGAGGTTAAGGCATCAGCCCCTGACCACAGGGGCGCCGTTGACGCTGTTGCCGGTCTTGTTTTATCCAAGTTGAAATAATGCATAAGTCGGTCAGGGGCAGGCGCTGTTCGATAGTTTTTGTTTTTATCTCATTATCGCTGTTTATCCGCATAATGCAGGTCTGCCTTAGATATAATTCTTTAGAGATTGTCTACTGGAAAGCAAACTTTATTGCTGAGCATCTGGTTGCATTACTGACAAGAGTATTTCCCAGAAAAATTACCGCCAGGAGACTTGCCTGCAGCCCTAATGCGCTTCCGGCAAAGGAGCTTTGCGATGAGAACGGTAACAATCTCAGGGAAAGGGCAAATGATACCGTGATACAATTAGCAAAAAAAATTGTTTCTTCCAATGAACACAGAAATGCTTTCAGTTCACTTGTGCCGGGACTGAGTGCCGGCTTATTTGTACCCGCATACATAGAATTCAGGATTGCACAGGAAATAGAAGCCGCTGTCTATCTTGCATTTTACATTTTATCGCGGCAGGCTAAGAGCAAAACTGATGATAAAGAGGAGTTCATTTTATTTGTACCGGCAAACTGGTGGGGGAAAGAACTGGCAGTTTATTTGAGGGAGATGCCTTTTGCAGTGATTGTCGGAGGCGGTTATCCCGGTTTTACATCGTGGTATGCGGAAAAGATATTCAATAAAATTTTTCTTAATAAATCCCATGATAACAATTTGGTAAGGAATAAGCGGGCAGAAACGCAGCTGCCTTTTATTGCCCCTTTTCTTGGAAAAATCTCAACATCAGGTGCGCCGCATAAAATATTCGGTTATTATATCGCTACAAGTATTTCTGACGGAATTTCCCCTGATATGCGCAACAACCTTAATTGGGCTTGGGGAAGGGCGCTTAGTCCCGCACATCTGGCAGGTCTTTGGGAGAATGACTACCGTCAGCCGACCGACGCGGAATTTGAGTTGGCGGGCAGGCTTCAAATGAAAGTCCACGGAAGGAGAAGAGGTTATGCCGGCACAGAAGAAGGTTCATTCCCTCTATGGAAGCCGACGGGTCTTTATTATGAAATTATTCTTACAAAGTCTCTAAAGCTTTTGGGTCTGTTTCTGATAAACATTATACTGTTCAGCCGCAAGCGCCTCTGGACATACGTACAGACGGCTTTTTTACTGAAAGGGGTTGCATGGTGGTATGACTATTTCATGTCAAACAGTATAAAAGTTTATGTTGAAGACGCCTACGGAGCTGAAATATACCAGAGGGCGGTTGCCATGGAGATGGCAGGCGGCATAAATGCCCTTGTGGAACGAAGCATGGTATACAGCAATCATTCATATTATGATGACAGGCCGGCAAATGTATCCTTTTTATCCGGCAGTTACAGTCTTAGCCAGGTTATTGACCCGGATAAAGCCATTAATAAAGTCATCAGCGGCTACTATCATGACCAGATGGACAGTGAAGCTCTTAGTGAACAGGTTAATCTTCTTAAAGACAAATTGAAAGATATGGGCGCTTTTGAAAACGGTCCGCTGATAGCAGTTTTTGATGAACCCGGGTTTATATACGGCAGGGATGTTATTTTTGATTTTTACCGCACCTTGTTCAATGATATGGAGGAAAGGGGCGGATACTCAGTTGTAATAAAACCCAAGAAAGAGAAATTTTTCAGCCGCATGCCTGCGGATATATTGAAAGGTTTTAAATCTCTGGTTGAAAAGCGGCGATGTTTTATCCTGGACCCTTTTACCACTGTCACGCTTTCGTCAAAGGTAGCTGACATGGCAGTCAGTCTTCCTTCCACCGCGATGTTTACATCCATATGCTGCGGAAAACGCACGGCTGTGTTTAACCCTCTAAGGACAATAAGGGGTATTTTTTATCAGCAGAACCTTAAAAACATCTGCATCTTTGACAGCATGCCGTTATTGCTCGGCTCGTTGCATAAGCATATAGAAGGCGGATTTGACGGATTTGGCGACTGCAGCGCGGTTCATGAGATACTGGACCCTTTCATGGACAGCGCTTCATCAGAACGTATCTCTGAGTGTCTAAGATGGTGCCTTGAAGGTTTTGAGGCTGGATTAAGCAGAGAGGATGTTATAGCCGAAAGCAGGCGAAGATATTCCGAGAAATGGGGCAGTGACAAGGTCGTGTAACCGGCAGTCTTAATCACGGCGCAGAAACATTGGACAGATTTAGAGATATGAATTTATCTGAAAATATAAAAAAATTTTTTCTTTCAAGCAGCATCTATCTGGTCAGCAATACAATCAATATGGCCGTCCCTTTCGTTTTTCTGCCAATTCTGACGCGTTGGCTGACGCCTGCCGATTATGGCTATATCGGAACGTTCAATGCCATCAGGTCTAATATGGAGCCGGCGGTAACCATGTCGTCTGCCGGGGCTGTCTGCAGGGCGCAGGTTGACAGGAATCAAAAAGGGTTTGACTTCCCGGGCTACATATTTAATGCGATGGCATTCAATCTGGCGCTGTTTTTTATTGTTGCAATACTGCTGTGTTTTTTGCAGGGCGTCATTTCAGATAAACTGCACTTTCCTGTTCTGTGGGTATGGTTTGTTCCACTGCTTGCGCTTTTTTCGTCATTTGGAAATTTCAAAGCTAAATTATGGATATATCAGGAAAAGCCTTTGCACTACGGGACGACTCTGGTTGCCAAATCGTTTCTGAATATAGGGTTATCCTTCCTGATGATATCCTTTTTCTGGTTTGACTGGCGCGGAAGAATAGCCGGAATAATTATGGCTGAAATCATTTTCTTCGGGATTAGTTTCTACTTTCTTCTGAAAGAGGACGGGCTGCATTTCCGGCTGAATAAGCAATATTTCAGAGAGGTGGCAATTTTCGGCTTCCCGCTGTTCCCTCATTCTCTCGGGCTTATGATGATAGGGACTATTGATAAGTTTTTTTTAAATGCCATGTTTGGGATGGAAACACTGGGTGTTTATAATGTCGGATATACATTTGGCACAGTTATCATTATGCTTGCCGCTCCGTTTGACAATGCTGTTTCCCCGCATATATATAGAATGCTTGGAAAGGATGAAGATAATGGGAAGAAAAAATTCGTCTGCTTTTTTATCATATATCTGGCCGTTTTTATTCTGGCGGCATTTGTTATATCAATGGCGGGCCCTTACATCCTCAGGCTTCTTGTGGGGGAGAGGTTTTACGGTGCAGGGGTATTTATTTTCTGGATAGCAATGTCGCAGGTTGCCTTTGCAATGTACCGGCTTCTCGCGATATTCATCACATTCTCAAGGAAGACATATCTGCTTGCATGGATAACACTCCTGTCGGGGCTGGTGGCAGTTGCCGCCAACTTTGCACTAATTAGGATTAATGGAGCCATTGGTGCGGCGCAGGCAACTTTCCTTGCTTATCTTACCTTTTTTATTCTTACATGGATGTTTGTTAACAGGCTTTACCCCATGCCGTGGATGGCCGTTTTTGAACTGAGTGCATGGAAAGGGGCTTTATCATACTTTATGGCGGATAAGCCGGATAAATAGCAGAGGTCAAAGGTTAATATAATTCTGTGAAAATAGCGCAAAGATTTGTAGATGAATCACTGGCACTGCACTGGCAGGTGGATGAAACAAAAGAGAGCTTCAGCCGGCTGATGGAACAGCTTGAAGTAAAGTCAAATTTTAAACCCTATTTTGAAGAAGCTGTTGAAGAGATGCAGAGACATTTTGGGAGTGAAAGGCTCAAAAAAGGGATAACAGTGGCAGATATAGGTTCAGGCATCTGCTGGACTTCTGCGATACTGGCAAACCTGCCTTATGTGAAGCATGTCTATTCAGTTGAACCGAGCGCTGAACGGCTCAGGCATGCTGAATGTGTCTTTAAACACTTAAGGGCGCCGGAAGGAAAAGTTACTATTTTAAACGGCAATTTTGAAGAAATTGCTATCACTCAAAAAATTGACCTTTTTGTTTTATGCGCTTCATTTCATCACTGTTATGATAAATATATCCAGGAGCTTTTCAGGAACATTAGAAAACTGCTCAATCCGGAAGGCAGGGTGCTGATAGCGAATGAGCATTATGTGAATTCAGTCTGGGTGATAAAACGTTTTATTTCCTATTTCAAACACTTAGGGAATAAAAAGAAACTCGGGTTTGATCTTAAAAATTTGAGGTCGCCAAACCCCTTTGACGGAGAGCACTGGAGGACAATAAGAGAGCTGAAGGATATTTTTAAGGAAGAGGGGTTTACTGCTGAATTTTACCTTCATAAAGGTGACTTGTGCAAGGATAAACCGACTTTTTATCACCGTGCCGGATGGCGCTATTACTATGCAATCTTGAGAAAGGAGTAAATTTATAGAGATGATATTAGACCGGATTGAAAACTGGGGCGGTTATTTTAATAAAGAATCGGATATGTATAAAGGTTTCAAATTTATAACTGAAGTGTTCAATGAGAATACTCCTGACGGGCGGTATGATATTATAGGTGATGAAATATATGCAATGGTGCAGAGTTACTGCACAGATGCACTGGAAACTAAGAAATTTGAAAGTCACAGACAATATATTGATATACAATATATTGTTTCAGGCAGAGAGGCAATTGGATGGCTGCCTGTCTATGAATTGGGAATAATGACGCCGTACTCAGAGGACAAAGATGTGATTTTTTATCATGACGCTGAAGGTAGGTCTCAACTTATCTTGACGCCGGGGATATTTGCCGTATTTTATCCGGCGGATGCGCATATGCCAGGCTGTTTTATTGATAAACCCGGGCATGTAAGAAAAATCGTAGTAAAGGTCAGGGTATAGAACGATGAAAAAAACTGTTGTTTCTCCCAAAAACCTCAACATCCTTGTTATCGGCACCGGCATGTATGTGTGCGGGAGAGGTACAGATGGTTACGGTACGATACTGCCTGCAATTTATGAATGGAAAAAACAAGGGAAAGCCGGGGATGTTTATATAGCCGGAACAAATCCAAAGGGCATCAATATTTTAAAGAAAAAATCCGTGGAACTCAGCAAATTAACAGGTATTAAGGTTAATTTAAGATATTACCCCGGTGCCGGAGACAGTGATGTAAACGCATACAAGAAGGCAATAAAGGATATTCCTAAACCGGCCTGCGCCATTGTGGCGGTCCCTGACAATCTTCACCGAAAGATTGCAGGCGATACTATTGAAAATGGTTTGCATACCCTTGTAGTAAAGCCTCTTGCGCCTGCCTTAAAGGAAACATTGGAACTCGTTGAACTTCAGCAAGGGCATAATGTTTATGGAGCAGTGGAATTTCATAAACGGTTTGACCGTTCAAACCTTAAATTAAAAGATGCCATTTCAAGCGGCAAAATCGGTACCCCTTTATATTTTATAGTGGAATACAGCCAGCGAAAAAGCATTCCGACTGAAAGATTTAAGGGCTGGGTTGAGACGGCTAACATATTCCAATATCTCGGTGTTCACTATGTTGATATAATTTATTTTGCGACAAAAGCCATTCCTCTCAGGGTAATGGCAACAGGACAGAAAAGATTCCTTATTTCAAAAGGCATTGATACATATGATTCTATTCAGGCTGTTATTGAATGGGAAATGCCCTCAGGCGCTGTTTTCACATCTTCCTTTTTTACCAACTGGATCGACCCTGAAAACACCTCTGCGATGTCTGACCAGAAGATAAAAGTGATTGGGACAAAGGGGCGTTATGAAGCGGACCAAAAAAATCGCGGGATACGCATAATCACAGATGGAAATGGAATAGAAGAGCCGAATCCTGATTTTTGTTCTATGTACGGAACTGCTGCCGGAGATGTATCATTTCGCGGGTATGGGATTGAGAGCGTGCTTCAATTCCTCGCTGATGTATGCGCTATTGAATCGGGGACAGTAAAAATTGCCGGACTTGAAGGCAAACGGCCGACATTTAAGGACTCCATTATCCCCACTGCAATTATTGAAGCTGTAAATAAGAGTCTTGCCGGGAACGGCAAATGGATAAATATAAAATCTAATTATAAACAGGGAGGAGAATAAACTTGTCTGACAGTATTAAGAAATTCAGCACTGATAGAATATACAAATTCTTACAATCTGTATTAAAGGCTGTGAATGTCAGAGATGATGTTGCCGTACATGTAGCGGACGGGCTGCTGAACGCCTCGCTGAGAGGCGTTGATTCACACGGCATAAGACTGCTGCCTCATTATATTGCCTCAGTTGAAGGGGGCCGGCTCAATCCCAATCCGCAGTACAAGTTTGAACGCACGGCTTCTGCGGCAGGCACTTTTGATGCGGACCATACCTTTGGACATGCTGCAGGCATTGAAGCCATGCGTAAGGCTGTGGATATGGCAAGGGAAGCAGGCGCAGGACTTGTTTCGGTTTATAATTCCAGCCACTGCGGGACATCTGCATTCTTTGCCGTTGAAGCGGCAAAAAAAGATTTTATAGGATTGGCATTTACACACGCAAATGCACTGCTGAATACGCCGGGCTCAACACGCCCCTTTTTTGGACTGAACCCTATAGCCATGGCTGTGCCCTGCGAAGGTGAAGAGCCTTTTTGCTATGATTCAGCGCCGTCTGTGATTACATGGAACAGACTGCTGCAGTTACGCCAGGAAAATCTTGATGCGCCTGTTCTTAGCGGTGCGGATGAAAATGGCAGTCCAACAAGTTATTCTCATAAGGTGACACAGCTCCTTCCCATCGGCGGCTATAAGGGTTTTGGACTTGCAATGATTGTTGACATACTATGCGGACTGCTTACCGGGATGAAGGTTGGCAGGGATATTCCGGATATGTATAAGACACCGCTTTCTGAAAAACGCCATCTCGGACAGTTCTACATGGCAATAAAGATTGATGCTTTTCAGCCGCTCGGTTTATTCAAAAAGAGGATGAAAAAACTTATGGATGATATTCGCAATGAGCCGGGAAGGGATGCGGATACCCCTGTAATGTCGCCGGGCGACCCGGAAAAGAAAAACCTTGCGGACCGGACAAAAAACGGCATTCCGGTAAAAGAACTTGATTTAAATGCGTTCAAGGCATTGGCAGAAAAATATAAAATCAAATTTTTTGGTTCTACAGACTTTTCTGTGGGGATATGACCATTTTTCATAGATGTTCTTTCTGTGTCATTCTGTGCTTGACACGGAATCCAGGGCCTTTTAAAAACATCTGGATTCCCGCTTAAGACCTGCGGGAATGGCAAGACCTCGGACATTTATTACACAGTGCTTACTCAATAGTAGAAAGGAGAACGATGAATATTATAGCTATGATTCCGGCAAGGATAGGCAGTACGCGTCTTAAGATGAAGAACCTTGCCCTTATAAACGGGAAGCCCCTTATTTCCTATGCTATTGAGGCGGCAAAGGCTTCAGGTGTTTTCAGCAGGGTAGTTGTTAATTCTGATGATGAAATATTTTCCGATATTGCCAGAAGATACAGCGTTGAATTTTATCTAAGGCCGAAAGACCTCGGTTCATCTGCTACAAAATCAGATAATGTTGTATATGATTTTATGCTAAAGCACCCTTCGGATATTGTTGCATGGGTTAACCCGACATCTCCCTTGCAGACAGGCGAAGAGATAAAGGAAGTTATAGACTATTTCATTAAAGAAAATCTTGATACCCTCATAACTGTTAAGAATGAACAAGTTCACTGTATTTTTAAAGGCAGCCCTGTAAATTTTAAAACTGATGAAATTTTCGCCCAGACACAGGACTTGATGCCTGTCCAGCCTTTTGTGTATTCAATTATGATGTGGAAGAACAAGACCTTTATTGACGCATTTGAAAAAAATGGACACGCATTGTTCTGTGGCAAAATCGGATATCATCCGGTGAGCAAAGAAACGGCTATTATTATCAAAACAAAGGAAGACATCATGCTTGCAGACTATGTAATGAGGGCAAAGGCATCATCCGGCGGTTATGTGATTCAGTATGATGAAATAGTCAAAACCTCAAAAAAGTAATTTACTACAGAGAACGCAGAGAAATAATGCTGAACATTTTAAATTGCAAAATTATCAATTAACATTTCAAATTTTAAATGCTAAATTTGCATTGTTAAATTTACAATGAATTCTTTTATTCGAGAGGAATTTAGATAAGAATGGTATCTATTATTATCAGGACTAAAAATGAGGAAAGATGGATAACCTCGTGTCTGATGGGGGTATTCAAACAGGATTTCACTGATTTTGAAGTTATTGTAGTTGATAATGAGAGCACGGACAAGACAATTGAGAAGGCACAGCAGTTTAATATTGCAAAGGTCATAACGTGCAAGGACTACAGACCCGGGCTTGCCCTTAATATGGGGATACGGGAATCCAGAGGAGATTATATTGTCTGCCTTTCAGGCCACTGTATTCCTATTGACGAAAAATGGCTGTCAAGTTTATTAAATAATTTTGACGACCCGAAAGTGGTTGGAGTGTACGGACGGCAGGAACCGCTTGCCTATACGCCGGATATAGATAAGAGAGACCTCTCAATAATATTCGGCATGGACCGGAGAGTTCAGAAAAAAGACAGTTTTTTCCACAATGCAAACAGCATTCTAAGGAAATCAGCATGGAATGAGATGCCTTTTGACGAGACGGCTGCGAATATTGAGGACAGGATATGGGCGGAAAAAATGCTTCAAAAGGGATATGTAATTGTGTATGAACCTCATGCGAGTGTTTACCACTACCATGGCATTCACCAGGGCGGAGACAAGAAAAGGTGTGCAAGTGTGGTGAATATACTTGAATCGCTGAATCCGGAGACAAAAAACAATATACATGTAGATATTAAAAACCTCAGGATTATGGCTGTTATACCTGTAAAGGGGAAGATTAATTATCTTAAAGGCAAGCCTCTTATAGGGTATACCATTGAACAGGCGCTTGCATCAAAATACATCAAAGAGGTAATAGTGTCTACGGATAACCATGAGCTTGCAAAGCTTGTAAAAACTCTTGGAGCAAGCGCCCCGTTTGTAAGAGATGAAGCGCTCTCAAGAGATTTTGTTGATATTGAGAAGGTGCTTCAGTATTCTTTGAATAAGCTTGAAGAGCAAAAAATATTTCCTGATATTATCGTCTATCTTGAGGAGACATTCCCTTTCAGGACCAAAAAGCTCATAGACAGCATAATAGAGCAATTAATTAAAGAAGGACTGGACAGCGTTATTGCCGCCAGAACCGAATACAGGTCTATATGGAAGCAGGAAGATAATAAAATTGAGAGAATAGACAAAGGCGATATCCCGCGAAAATACAAAGAACCTTCATTTATCGGAATCAAAGGGCTGTGTTCAGTCACGCATCCTGAATTTATTCGCGAAGGCTCCCTGCTCGGCGAAAAAATAGGCATTTACGCGGTGAACAACCCTTACTCGCCGCTTGAAGTGAGAGAGGAAGAAGACTTTAGAATGGCGGAAAGGCTTATTGATTTCTGGATTCACCCGCCTGACCGGCAGGCAGGGAAGTCAGTTTAGCTGCATTAACCTTGAGCAGAACCCTTATCATATTTGAATTCAAAGACGAAGTAGATTCCTTCATCGCCCGGAGGTCTATTGAGGAACTAAGGAAGGAAGACACTTATGTTCTTGCAATTCTCCCTGAGGCACAACTGCAGTTAAAACGCAATGGAATCCGTTTTTTTACCACTTATGAACTTTTTGGAAGAGAAGGGCATGAACAGGCATTACTGAAATCGGATGAGATATACAAATTCTGCGAATCTCTATTAACGATAGAGGATGAACTTAGAATAACACAGGGATATAACATAACCGTTCTCTTTTACCTGAGAACATTTATTCATTATTTTTTATGGCTTATTGAAATTATTTACAGGGCCTGCTTACTTTGGAATATTGAGCAAATAATCGCATTTTCAAGAGACGGCAGCTATTCGCTTAATCCATATTTGTCCGATAGCGAAGGATATGCAGGAACTATCAGCAAGAGGATATCTGAAAAGCTCTGCATAGCACATGAATTAATGCAGGGCGTCCATATAAGCAGGAATCCGGCAGCCGGAGCGGTTAAAAAAAATGCTTCTGATTTATGTAAGTTTCTTATCTATAAATTAATACTGTCGATGAGCAGTCTGCTTAAAGCCCGGCAAATTATTATTGCACCGTCAATGAGTTATAACTTTCAGAGGGTCATCAATGAATTAATGCCGGTATTGCCAGATGCCCGTGTGCTTTATTTGGCAGATAAAAATCCCAGTTCAATACTAAGTTTTTTATTCAGGGCTGATGGAGATATTTTTTTCCCTTTGCCGGTTATTGGCGGCAAAAAACAAAAAAGATTTAAAAAAACAATAAATCAATCGGTACAAAGACTTTGGGAATCAGCGGGCAGCGATGAAATTTTCAGCTACAGAGGGATTAGCGTTAAAGAGATAGTATTTAAAAAAATCAGGGACGACATTGTTTCCACTATTTCTAATATACATAATCAAACCTTACATCTAAACGGGTTTTTAAAGAAATTAAGACCGGCAATTATTATTTCGCAGATGGCAAGGTTTATGAATTATAACCTCGGTGAACTCGCTTCTTTATATAATATACCGTCATTGCTGGTTTCACATGGTTCGCATGTCCCTCCCAAAAACCAGTATGAGATGATGGAATGGAAGGAACACGGTCTTGGTTTAGTGAATACCCGCTATCAATATATTGCCGTTCAATCTCCATGGGCAAGGGCATATCTTCAGGAGATTTCAACACGGAGCACACATATTATTACAGGTCCGCTACTTTTTGCAAAGGTTAACAAAAATGAAAACACGAGGGTGCTTTTAAGAAAAAAACTTCTTCGAGGGTATGAAAATAAAATCATACTACTGCATGCCGATACTCCCAGACTGCATAATGATTTAAGATTTTATGTTTATCAGACAGTGGATGAATATATCGGCAATCTGAACTCACTTATCAGTGCTGTGGAAAAAGTTAGTGATTTACATTTAATTATCCGGTTCAGGCCGAAAGATTATTTATCAAAAAATGATTTAGAGTCTTTATTGGTTGAATCCGATTGTTACGACATCCATACCGAAGGGTCGTTTGAAGAGTATCTGTCCCTCTCTGACATGCTTGTCAGTTACTCATCAACAACGATTGAAGAAGCCCTGCAAAACAGAATTCCGGTTTTGCAGTATGATCCCACAGGTAAATACTGCCACATACCATGTCAGATACTTGCTCCTGAGACAAAGCCTGAGCCGGATTCATGCTATTATGTGAACTCGGCAGATAATTTCCCGTGGGCGCTGAATTGGCTGATTAAAAACCATTTTCATGGGACAGTGCCTGAAGCTGTATGGGCAAAGCATGTTTTTGATGATAAGGAAATAGTAAAATTGAGCGCTTATTTCAAAGATCTGCTCATAAGAAAATAACCGGAATATGAAAATGCTGTATAGTATTTTTAAATAAATCTAAGAAAAGGCGGATTTGAAATGAAATTAATTAACCCGGAAATACGTTTTGAAGTAACAAACAAATGTAATGCAAAATGTATAATGTGCCCGCGCGAGAGGATGACACGGCGCCAGGGCGTCCTCGACCTTAACCTTTATAAAAAAGTTCTGGATGAAGCCGTAGGCGGCGGGGCTAAGCTGGTTTCGCTTGAAAATTACGGGGAAAGCTTTCTGGATCCATATATCTTTGAGCGCGCTGAATATGCAAAATCAAAGGGACTTGAGGTTTACACCATAACAAACGGCTCCATTCTTGATGAAAAGAAGGCGGAAAAGGTTGCAGACCTGTTTGATAAAATACGCATCAGCATGTACGGGACAACAAAGTTAACCTATGAAGGAATACATAAAGGGCTGTCTTTTGAAGATGTCAGTAAAAATGTCGCGAATTTATTTGAGACCCGCCGGAGGGAAAACAGTAAATTAAGGATAGAAATGTATTTTTTATTAATGCCGGAAAATGAGCATGAGATGAAGGATTTTCTCAGGCGTTATGAAGAAATAGCTGATGGCATTTCTGTATGGAAGCCCCATAACTGGGGAGACGGAAGAACATACAGACCCTTTGATGAGAAAAAAACCAGCTGCGGCCGTCCGTTTACAGGGCCTGTTCAGGTGCAGTGGGACGGATTGGCGGTTCCCTGCTGCTTTGATTATGACAGCAAGATTGTTTTAGGCGATTTTAAAAAACAGACTCTGCACGAGGTATTGCATAGCAAAGAGTATAATGCGTTCAGGCAGGCGCACCAGGAAGGGAATTTTTACAAGTTTCCCTTTTGTAATGTATGCGACCAGCTGCATAAAAGAGATGATGTCCTGGTATACACCACGATAAAAAATTCTAAAGTCGGCGCTACAAATACAGCTTATTATAATCTAAAGAAAAATGCTAAATGAAGAATACCCTTCTTTTTAATCCTGTCAGTATTGTTCACGATAGAAGTATAGAAATCTTCAGGCAGTTCCTGCCCGGATGGGATATAAAGTGTGTTTATAACCCTAAGCTTAAATGGTTTTCTGATAAAAAAAGGCATATTAACGGGAACTTTTTTTTAAATGACGGGTATCCCCCGGAAGGGCTGTTTGACAATGTAAAGGCTTTAATACTCTTTTCAGCGCAACCGAGAATGCCTCATCTCAATCTGATTCAGAAAGCTGCACTGCTCGGAGTTCCTGTAATTGCAATTGAGGAGGTACTTCAGATGATGCTGGAGCAGGGTTTTGTAAACGAATATTTTTTGCCTGTTGACCATTTGCTTGTTGCGTCGGAATATGAGCAGCAGAAGTTTATTGAAACAGGGGTTCCCGGCGATGTGGTTGAAACCACTGGGTGCGTATTCAGGTATAAAAAATTATATTCATCCGATTCAAACAAGAAAGAAGCGTTAAGAAAAGAACTAAAGATATCCGACAACAAACTCGTAGCGGTGCTGAGTCTTGCATATCTGACGCCAAGCGGAGAAACTCCTGCAGTCAGGAAAGAGCTGCTTGCGTGCATATCAAAAGGACTGCCTGCGAGATATGAGCTTATTGTTAAACCCCATCCTGCCGAACAGGACAAAAACATCTATGAATTTATAAAAAGGCATGCCCCTGATGCAAAAATTGCAAATCAATATACACCCATAGATCATATTCTGGACATTGCCGATGTGCTTTTTAACCGTGGGAACTCTCAGGTGATTATAGATGCCCTGCAAAGAAATGTGCCGGTAGTGGCAGTGCCGGCGGGAAGGAAAACATTTTTCCATAATCTTTTAGACAATATGATAGTAAACAGCGGGGGGGACATAAAAAATATATTACATATTGTGGAAGAAAGAAAAATGGATGTTTATGCCCCGATATTTAAAACTCATCTTGCTGTTTCCCCTGAACTGGCGCTGGAGAAGACCCTTGACAGAATAAAGAAAATAGCGAATAAAGGAGAATTATACAAACCCGAGGAAAGAATGTCACTGCTCTCAATTTTTTGGGCGTTTACCGGCTGTATGCCGCAGGCTTTAAAAGCATTGTCACTTGCACATAAAAAATTTTCATGCATACCTTTTTCAAATGAAATAGAAAAATTGTTTCTCTGCAGGGTTGACCTTAAAGATATCCTGTTGCTGCAGAAATGGCTTCGTGGCAGTTATATGGAGTGGATACTGCAAAGCCTCTGGATCAGGAAGATATATTTAAGAGGTGAGAAATTGCAGGCTATGGAAAGAGAATGGCTTGCCGATTATCCTCCGCGCATGAACAGAGAGATTTTTCTGCCTTATGTGCCGTTGCTTTACTGGTGCTATATAAGATCCAATATGACAACTGAGGGCAGGAATTTGATTGAATCACTTTACAGCGAGTATAGTTTCATAAAAGATATTGAACGCTGCAAGCAGAATATAGGCAATCATAACAGACAGGATTATGCTGTAATGTATTACTGGCATGGACGCATTGGTTATGCGTTGCAGTTAACTATAAAGACTTTTTTATCTAAGATGAAAATTTTTACTCACAGAAAATACTATGAAGAAGAATAAGATAATTCTGGTAAACCCCGGCACACATTTTCAGGAGATTATGTCATATGGCGCCTATCCGAATACTGCAATAATGGTTCTTGCAACAATACTCCATAACGCAGGTTTTCAAGTCATTGTGGTTGACGGCAGGTATCAGAGGATTGATGAGGCTGTAAACTCTATTCTTAAAGAAATTGACGAAAGAGTTATATTCGTCGGTTTTTCGGTAATGACTGTGCAACTGCCGTGGGCATATCATGTGTCGCAGGCAATAAAGCAAAGACACAGCAATGCAGTGATAGTATGGGGAGGGGTTCACCCAACACTTTTCCCGGAGCAGACCGTTGAAGATAAGGCAGTAGATATTGTAGTGGTAAATGATGCGGCGGCTACGATTATCCCGCTAAGCTTGACATTGTCCGAAGGCGGGGACCTCTCTGGAGTTCCGGGAGTATATTATAAGACTGCGAAGCATTCAATAGTACAGACCCCCCCCAACCCCGTTAAAGATGACCTCAGCAATATCCCTGCCTTGGACTTTTCTTTGATAGACCATCTACGTTATTCAAGAAATAATGTAATAGCTGTTGAGGATTTTTATGGCGATGCATATAAAAACTGCCTTGTGTATCCTATTATAACCGGCATCGGGTGCAGTTACAAATGTACTTTCTGTATAAATGTTATCCTGCAAAAAAGCTATCGTTTTAAAAAAGCCGGTGAAATCATAGAAGAAATAAAGAAACTTATAAAAAATTACAGGGCGGATTTTATACAGCCGCTGGATGAAAATTTCTTCATTAATAAAAAGAGGATTTTTGAATTTGTAGAGCTATTAGAACAGGAAAATATTAATATTAAATGGCGTCCGCAATTGAGGGCAGATTATTTTAGCGACACTTATATAAATGTTGAACTTGCAAAAAGACTGGAGAAATCAGGAATGGTCGTAGCAGCTATGGGTGTAGAAAGCGCCTCACAGCAGATTCTTGACATGCTGAAAAAACAGCTCAAGGTTGAGAATATAATCAAAGCCATGGAGATATTGTCAAAAACCAATATAGTTCCTAAAATGAACTTTATGGTAGGACTTCCCGGGGAGACCGAAGATGAAATTAAAAAAACCTACAGCCTTGCGGTTAAGCTTAGAGGCATGGTGAAGAAAAGCTGTATTACTGTTTCTCCCTTCCGTCCGTATCCGGGGTCCCCGCTTTATGAGCAGGTGGTATCTGAATATGGATACTCGCCGCCCACTAATCTAAGCGACTGGGCAATGCTCTCAAAAAAGGAGTTTATGGAGGGGGTAGGATATGAATCATTTGAAAAATATAAGTGGATCCAAAACTCCGGTAAACTCAAAGCCATGCAGTATGTCTATAACCGCATTGCATGGAATAGACCCAAGAGAGACAGCAAATTCTACTGGAGGATAATCCGGTTTGTTTCATTTATGCGTTTTAATTTTGACTTTTTTGAGTTTGTTTCTTTTGAGAGAGCGGTGCTTGAAAGGCTGTTAAAGATAAAAGAATTTACAACGGCCTTTTTTAGTAAAAATGTTTTGAGCGCCGACAGATAAACGTACAGTTTTAAAACAACATTTTGAGAGGAAAGTTTTTCAGCAGTGTTTAATAACACAGACAAAATACTGATTGCAGGGGGCAGCGGGTTTATCGGGAGGCATCTTGCAAACAGGTGTTCTGAATATACACCGCACATTACCTGTCTCGGATTGACCGGCAACTATAGAGGACAACAAAAATCTCGGAACATGCGGTTTATACAGGCGGATATCAGGAATAAAAGACAACTTAAATCAGCCCTCAGAAACAAGTCGTTTGACTATGTTTTTAATCTTGGCGGTTATATAGACCATACCCCTTATTTAGAAGATGGACGTAAGATAATAGAATCTCATTTTACAGGGCTTATGAACTTGATTGATTGCCTTGATGTAAAAAAACTTAAAGGTTTTGTCCAGACAGGCAGCAGTGATGAATATGGCAATGCGCCTGCGCCCCAGCAGGAGGGTATGCGGGAAAAGCCCATCTCTCCATATTCTTTTGCAAAGACAGCGTCATCGCATTTTATACAGATGCTTTCTAATACAGAAGGGTTTCCGGGTGTAGTTTTAAGATTATTTCTGGTTTATGGACCTATGCAGGACGGCAAACGCTTTCTTCCTCATATTATTAAAGCATGTTTGAAAAATTGCAGTTTTAAAATTTCTGAGGGGAAACAATTAAGAGATTTTTGTTATGTTGAAGATGTGGTTGAGGCCCTGATAAAGGCGGCTGTACTGCCCTCTGCAAAAGGACATATCATAAATGTGGCGTCAGGAGCACCCGTATCTATAAGGCAGGTAACGGAAAAGGTTGTAAGGCTGACAGGAGGCGGAAGACCACTCTGGGGCGCGCATCAGTATCGTAAAGGCGAGAATATGGCATTGTATGCTGATATTAGTCTTGCTAAAAACTTGCTTAAATGGGAGCCTAAAGTAACCTTTGAAAAAGGATTAAAAGAAACAATTGAGCATTACAAAAGTTTTCTGAAAGGAGCAAAATTATGAAAGTGGTAATCTTAGCCGGCGGTATGGGCACAAGGCTTAGTGAAGAGACCATGATTAAACCAAAACCAATGGTTGAAATAGGGAATAAGCCTATAATCTGGCATATAATGAGTATTTACGGGGCCTGCGGTTATAATGAATTTATCATTGCCCTTGGATATAAGGGTGAAATTATTAAAAAATATTTTCTTAATTATTATAACCTCCAGAGTGATCTGACCATTTCACTTAAAACAGGAGAAGTGTCGGCATCAAAAAACTGTTACAGGGAGTGGATTATACAGCTTGTTGATACAGGTTTCGGCAGTATGACAGGCGGGAGGCTGTACAGGTTAAGGGATAAATTAAAAAATCAGACATTCATGCTTACCTACGGCGATGGGGTCTGCAGCGTGGATATTAAGAAGCTTGTTGAATTTCATAAATCACATGGTAAAATTGCAACAGTAACTGCCGTAAGGCCTACGGCGAGATTCGGCGGCATGACATTTGACGGCAGCAGGGTGTTGGAATTTAAAGAAAAGCCTCAGACAGGCGAAGGATGGATTAACGGCGGGTTTTTTATATTTGACTCCAAAGTTTTTGATTATCTTCATGGAGATAACGACATCCTTGAAAAAGAGCCTTTGGAAAATCTTGCAAAAGACGGACAATTAATAGCGTATAAACACGAAGGTTTTTGGCAATGCATGGATACTTTAAGAGACAGACAACTGCTTGAAAAATTATGGGAAGGCAATAATGCTCCATGGAAGGTGTGGAAGGACTGAGGATGAACGTGAGATCATTCGGAAATATATATCGTAATAAGCGGGTACTTGTAACCGGTCATACGGGATTTAAAGGGTCATGGTTAAGTGCGTGGCTCTTAGCATTAGGGGCCAAGGTGGCAGGGTTCTCAATAGATTTGCCTTCAAAGCCGTCAAATTTTGAAGTTATTAATCTTGAAAATAAATTAAAACATATTAAAGGTGATGTAAGGGATTTGAAGAGCTTGAAACGGGTGTTTGATGATTTTTCTCCGGAAGTGGTATTTCATTTAGCCGCACAGGCGATAACGCGCCTTTCCTACGATATACCGCATGAAACCTTCTACACTAATATGGGCGGCACGGTGAATGTTCTTGAATGTATACGAAAATCCAAATCAGTAAAGGCTGCCGTAATAATTACAAGTGATAAATGCTACCAAAATGTAGAGTGGGCCTGGGGGTACAGAGAAAATGACAGACTGGGAGGAGACGACCCTTACAGCGCATCAAAGGCCTGTGCTGAAACAGCCAGTCATTCTTACATTAAGTCGTTTTTCTCCATGAAAAATTCTCCTAAAATTGCTACAGCAAGGGCCGGCAATGTCATCGGAGGCGGTGACTGGGCCTCTGACCGTATTGTCCCTGACTGCATCAGGGCCTTTTCTAAGAAGGAAAAACTTGAAATAAGAAACCCAAAGGCTATCCGCCCGTGGCAGCATGTGCTTGAACCATTGAGTGGATATTTGTGCTTAGGGGAAAATCTTTTGCTCAATAATGAAAAGGCAGCCGGTGAATCGTTCAATTTCGGCCCGTTAAATACCGGCAATAAATCAGTAGAAGGGTTGATGAGGGATTTTGCAAGGATATGGGGAGGCGGCAGGTGGGGTATATCCAAGGGTCATATTAATAAGAAAGAATCAACCTTTTTAAAACTTAATTGTGATAAGGCATTGCATTATCTGGACTGGCATGCGGTGCTTTCCTTTGAAGAAATGGTTGAAATGACTACTAACTGGTATAAAGCTTTCTACGGCGGGAAAAAAGACATGTATAGTTTTACCGCAAACCAGATTGAGGAGTATACAAAATTAGCTAAAAGACAAGGCTTGGTTTGGGTGAAAAAATAATCTTCCACGACTATGATTGACGGTGTAATTATTCAAAAATTAAAACAAATAGCCGATGAAAGAGGAAAGGTTATGCACATGCTTCGCTGCGACTCCCCTCTTTTTACGAAATTCGGAGAGATTTATTTTTCAATTGTTAACAAGGGTGCTGTGAAGGCATGGAAGAGGCACACTAAAATGACTCAGCACTTTGCAGTGCCGGCAGGTGAAATCAGGTTAGTGCTGTATGATAACCGTAACGGGTCAAAGAGCTGCGGAGATATTAAGATTATAGAAATAGGAGAAGATAAGTTCTCTCTTGTCAGAATTCCCCCCCTTGTATGGTATGGATTTAAAGGCATATCTTCAACGCCCTCTGTGGTGGTAAACTGCACTGATTTGCCGCACGACCCTGATGAAACGGAACGCCTGAACGCTTCTGATAAAAAAATACCTTATGTTTGGGATTAAAAGTGCGTAATCATTCACCGGACTATTTAACCGGCAAGCCTAAAGTCAGTGTTATCATGAACTGTCTTAATTGTTCAAAATACCTGCGTGAAGCCATAGACAGCGTATATGCGCAGACTTATAAAAACTGGGAAATAATTTTTTGGGATAATGTCTCAACTGATGACAGCGCGGAAATTGCAAAAAATTATGATGATAAGCTGAAATATTTCAGGGGTGAACAAACGGTCCCGCTTTATGCTGCAAGAAATATGGCTCTCCGACATGCCCGGGGAGAGTTTATTGCTTTTCTTGATTGTGATGATATATGGCTTCCTGCAAAACTTGAAAAACAAATGCCCCTTTTTTCTAAAGAAAGTGTTGGGCTGGTGTATTCCAATACAATGCTTTTAAATCAGAAAACCGGGAATGAAAAAATTCTTTATAAGAAGAAACCTCCCGCAGGAATGATATTCCGCGAGTTATTGGCAGGGTATTTTCTTTCTTTAGAGACAGTTGTTTTACGCCGGAAGTGTTTTGATATGCTGTCTGAATGGTTTGACGGCCGGTTTAATCATGTAGGTGATGCGGATTTGTTTATAAGGGTCGCCTTTGATTGGGAATTGGAATATATTGATGAGCCTCTTGCAAAATGGAGGATGTATGAGGAAAGCTGGACCTGGAAAAAGATTGGTTTGTTCGGGACAGAATGGAGGATGCTGCTTGATAAATACAGCAGTTTGTTTGAGGGTTTCGGTTTACGCTATGAGAAGGAAATTAAAAAAATTAATGCAATGATTTCATATTTTGAGGCAGTGGAGGAGTGGAAGAACAACAACAGGTCCAGGGTCAGGGCAATAGTAGGTCCGCATATGCTCATAAAGCCGAAACTTTTCCTTGTATTTTTATTATCTATCCTTCCATTTGAACAGTTTGTAAAGCTGCTGCGTTTTTTCGGGAAACATCCATAAGTGCCGCTTCAAGAACTCGTTAGACAGATATACCTGCCGCCGCCGGGACACGGAGCGCTGAGGCTTGGAGATTTTTTTGGCAATAATAACATCCGTTTTTTCAGCTACGGCAGGCATGCCTTATTGGAAGGATTAAAAATTGCCGGTGTTGCCCCGGGAGAGAGGGTTCTGATTCCGGGCTTTATATGCAGGGATTTACTGTCTGCCGTTAATTCTCTTGGAGCCAAGGTTGAGTATTATCCTGTAGACCGTTTACTACAACTGTCAGTCAGCCCCGATGCCATGCCTGATTCAAAAGTAATTCTGGCAGTTAATTATTTCGGTTTCCCGCAGGACTTAAGGCCTTTCCGTGATTACTGTAAGAAAACAGGTGCGGTATTGATTGAGGATAATGCGCACGGTTTATTCAGTAGAGATGAAAACAGCAGTTTTCTCGGCACAAGAGGGGATTTTGGTATTTTCAGCCTGCGCAAGACAATTCCCATGCCGAACGGCGCAGCATTGATTCTTAATAATTTAAATGCAGGTTATAATTTAGAGCCTCAAATAGCCTTCAGCCCTTCTGTTGAACCGCTGTCCTTCAGATTAAAACAGCTATTAAGAAAAATTGCGCCATTTATTGGAGTGAGTCTGCTGCAGTTTGTAATATCTTTGAACCGGCACATGAGAAGATTAAGAACAGGCTATGAGATAATGCCTTCTGCAAGTGACGCCGAATATATTCTGCCGGAAGGCCCCTCTCCCAGCTCCGAACTTTTTTCATATCTTTCATCTGTTGATGTCAGTAAAGAGATTAAACGCCGGCGTGAACTTTATATTGCCCTGGAGCCGATTCTTAAGGAAGCAGGCGCTCAGCCGGTATTCAAATCCCTTCCCGCCGGGGTAGCGCCTTATGCGTATCCTTTTTATGCTTCGGATGAACAAACAGGGTCAATAAATAAATTATTAAGAAAATACGGACTTGAATGTTTCCGCTGGCCTGAACTGCCGGATGCCGTTAAATCATCGGCACCCGAACATTATAAAACAATATGGTTTGTCAGCTTTTTATGGTAGCAGGGTTTAACATGGTGATTATCAGATGAAATATCGCTGGATAGAAAATATCGGGGAATATAATGATATTGCCGTGATGTGGGATGAGGCGCTTATCTCTTCCGGCAATTACAATCCTTTTTTACTGTCGGATTTTATTATCACATGGTGGAGGCATTTTCACAACAATCTAAGACTAAGGATTTTTGTTGTTTATGATGACGGGAAGATTTGCGGCGGCTTGCCGCTTTACATAAAAAACGGAGAATTCCGGAACGGTTTTGCCGGAGTTCTGCATTACATAGGCGGGACCGCGGCAAATTATACGGAGCCTTTCTGTATAGCAGACAGCACAAAAATACTGACACTGCTCAAGGACGCATTATCAAAAAGAGATGATTGGGATGTCCTCCGGCTTACTGATGTCAGGGCTGATAATAAATTAGTTGAAGAGTGCCGTAATTGCCTGCCTGATAATAAGTTCAGGTTCTACATGGTACAGGATCATATGAATTGGGCAGTTGACCTTTCCGCCGGGGCAGAAAATTATTTTTCAACCTTATCCAATAAATTTAAAAGAGATCTGAGAAGGAGGCGGAAGCATGCGTTTAAGCATTATGGCGAATTAAAATTAAAAGAGATAACAGGCAGGGAAGAAGTGGAGCGGTATTTTGACATTTACACTGAATTTTCACTCCGGGCGTTTAACGAGAGAAATCAAGGCAGTATTTTTGAGAATAAAAAATATTCAGTTTTTTTAAGAGACTTATTGGTCCTTATGGACCAAAAACAAAGATTATACGCACATGTTCTGTTTGCAGGCGATAAGATAATGGCAGTCAGCTTTGGTTACCGGTTTGGCAAGGGTTTTAATTGGGTGTTGACAAGCTTTAATTATGAATATAAATATGTCAGACCCGGATACCTTCTGATTGAAGAGCTGGTAAAAGAGATATGCAGCAAAGGTGAAACTTATTATAATTGGTATGGTCATGGGCAATTTTATAAAGCTCAATGGTGCAATAAACAGTCTCCTTTATTTCAGTTTTTCCTTGCCAGGCAGACACTGAAGGGATTTTATTATATAACCTTACAGCGTATAAAGATTGGTGCTAAATCCAATAATATGTTAAGAAATATTGTAAAAAAATCAAGAAAAATAATTTATAAGACAGGCTTATAAAATAATTAATGAAGAAATATTTTAAAAAAAGCGTGTGTCTATGAAATGGAAACGTGTTATAGCGGAAGGAATATCAGAAGGGCTTTTTTTTATTAAGGGGCATCAGAATTATCAAAAGGGGCTTCGTATCCTGCTTTATCATTCCATTGATGCGAAACTTCCGCATGACTCATACGGCATCAGCGTTAAAAAAGAAGTGTTTACGCGGCAGATGGCAGCTTTAAGAGGAATGGAAGATATATGCATCGTCAGCTTAAATAACAGACATGTATCTGATACGGCGCTTCAGATAGCAATAACTTTTGATGACGGATACAAGGACAATCTTTATACCGCAGCGCCTATTCTTTTGAAATACCGCATACCGTTTACGGTCTTTGTTTCAACCGCATTTATTCAAAAGAAAGTTCCTTTTTATCTGACGCCGCAGGAACTGAAGGAGCTTTCCTCTGTTGACGGCGTTACCATCGGCTCACATGGCGTAAACCATATCCCTCTCGCGGAATGCGGCGACTCTGCCTTATGGAAGGAGCTGCGGGAGAGCAAAAATTATCTTGAAGATATTACAGGCAAGCCGATTACTGCAGTTTCCTATCCGTATGGTTCTGTAAACCGGCGCGTCAGGGATACGGCGGCAAAGGCGGGGTATATAATCGGCGGCTGCAGTATGTTTGGAATAAACAAGGCGTCACGTGATGCGCTTTTGTTATACAGGACGGAGATGATTGCATCGGACTCTGAGAAGGTCTTTCTTCAAAAACTTTACGGCGCATGGGATTGGTATAAATGGGGTCAAAAAGCTTTAACAGCAATATAACCGCACCGGTTTCAATTGTTATCCCTGTCTTGAACGAGGCAATGACACTGCCTAATCTTTTTAAAGGATTGGAGAATCAAAACCTCCTCCCGGAAGAACTCGTTTTTGTTGATGCGGGGTCTGCTGATGGAAGTTCAGAATTAATTGCTGAATGGTGGGAATTAAACAGATGGGAGAAAGGAGAATGCCGGGTAATTTTACGGCAGGGGGCTTTCCCCGGCGCAGCCCGCAATGCAGGGATTGAAACCGCACGGAGTGAATGGATTGCCTTTCTTGATGCAGGAGTGGTCCCGGCCCCTGATTGGCTGAATGCTCTTTTTAATTATGCGCGCCTGCATAAAATAAAAGGTGTTTTTGGAGTATGCCGGTTTATGGGCGAAAGTGCAATAGAACGCGCCTTTTGCGCGCTTTCATACGGATATAAGGCAATTCATTCTGTTCTCCCGGCATCGTTATTTCACCGTGATATTTTCAGGCAGGTTGGGCTGTTCAAGCCGGATCTCAGGTCTGCGGAAGATATTTACTGGATAAAGGAATATCTGAAAATTTATTCCCCAAAGGAGATATGTGCGGAGGCTGAGGTTACTTATCGTAATTTCCCTGACTCCGCAAGCGCCGGCATTAAAAAATGGTATGTATACGGACTGAATACGGCAAAAGCTGGGGTTTTTAAGAAACAGCAGCTTTTTTATTTTTTAATTTTCGGAATTCTTACTGTTTCTTTTGCACATAAATTTTTATTGGGAGCATCCATGCTGACTGTTTATGCCATAACCCGCGGAGTTATTATCCCTATCAAAAAAAGCGGAACATGGCATTGGTGGAAAGGGAATTTCAGCGCATTTATGGTTGCTGCTTTTCTTGGTGTTTTGCTGGATACGGCAAAGACAGTCGGATTGCTGGCCGGCCATACAAATAGGCTGATAAAATTGGTTTATTCATAAAAAAGTTGAATAACCACAGAGAAAAAGATTCAATGTAAAATTAGCAATGCAAAGTTAGCATTTAAAATTTACATTTTGAAATGATAATTGATAATTTTGCAATGAAATACTCTGCAACTCAGTGGTTTTAATAATGAAAAAAGGCATCCGGCAAATATACTGGATTTCTCTGACCGTTATTATTTTTCTTGGTCTTGCCGCAGGGGCTTTTTTTTATGCGGGGTACTGGCTTCAGAATGAAGATAAGCCCGGGAAGGCTGATGCTATTATTATTCTTTCAGGCGAACTGACGAGGGCATTTTATGCAGCGGACCTTTACAGGCAGGGCTACGCCCCGCAAATTTATATCAGCAAACCGGCCCGTGAGCATGCTGTTCAAATGCTTGATGATATAGGCATTGTTCTGCCGCAGGAAGAGGAAATCTGCCGGAAGGTTCTTTTAAAAAAAGGGGTGCGAGATAAAGATATTCATATATTCAGCCGGCCGTCTCTAAGCACGATTGAGGAGGCTGAAAACTTAAATAAGATGTTCAAAGGACGGCAATGCCGGTTTCTGATTATTACATCGCCTTACCATGTCAGGAGGGCAAAGATGATTTTTAAGAAAACGCTTAAAAACTGTGAATTTAAAATGCTGAGGACCCCTTACGAACCGTTTTCAAAAAAATGGTGGACCAATCAGGATTCAGCACGGAATGTAATCCTTGAAACAGCGAAAATTTTATTTTTTCAGTTTGGAGGCCGTTTCCGTTTTTCACAATAATAATATCAGAATGAATTTCTGCTATAATTAACAGCGAAGGAGAAAAAAATAAATGATTAATGTGGCGGTTATAGGCTACGGTTACTGGGGCCCCAATCTCGTGAGAAATTTCGTTGATAATCATTCAACAGATGTCTCTTATGTCTGCGATATTGATAAATCCCGGTTGAAGATGATTAAACAAAAAAAATCTCAAATTAAATCAGTTGTAGATTATCGCGATATCATCAAAGACGATAATGTACAGGTTGTAGCAATAGCAACCCCTGTATCTACCCATTACAAAATAGCTTATGACGTGCTGAATGCAGGAAAACATGTATTTATAGAGAAACCAATGACATTAAATTCCTCAGAAGGGAAAAAACTCATAGAACTTGCCGAAAAAAAGAATCTGATAATTTTTGTGGATCATACCTTTATCTATACAGGCGCGGTCAAAGTTATCAAAGACCTGCTGACCTCCAATGAAATGGGCGACATTTATTATTTTGATTCTGTGAGGGTTAATCTCGGCATGTTTCAGCATGATATTAATGTAATATGGGATCTTGCCCCCCACGATTTTTCTATAATGGATTATCTTATAGCCGAAAAGCCCGCGTTTATATCTTCAACAGGAGCGAGCCGCATATCCGGGAAAGTTGAGGATATTGCGTATATTTCGCTGCGATTTCAAAGCGGTCTTATCGCTCACTTGCATGTAAACTGGATGTCTCCCGTAAAGATACGTAAAATTATTATAGGATGCAGTAAGAACATGATAGTTTTTGATGATCTCAATGTAGATGAGAAGGTTAAAGTATATGACAAGGGCGTTAAATTAATGAATGTATCAAGGGAGAAGTTATACAGAAACCTTGTGCAGTACAGGATAGGCAATATGTATTCACCGAGAATTGAAAGCACCGAGGCGCTGAAGGCTGAAATAACACATCTTGCGGATTGTGTAATAAATGGCAAGAGACCTGTTACTGACGGGGAAGCGGGTCTCAGGGTCGTGAAATTACTTGAAGCCGCACAAAACTCATTAAGGAAAGGCGGCATTTTTGTAAAAATTTAAACAGCAGATATATTACATGAGAAAAACATCCGACAAAAAAATTTATACCAATGTTGTAATCGGCGCCGGGACACTAATTGACGAGCCGTGCATTATCGGCAAACCGCCGAGGGGGTGCAAATCCGGCGCAAAAAAACTCCGTATTGGCTCCAAGGGACATATAAGACCTTTTTCTACAATCTATGCTGGCAGCGCTATAGGTGACAACTTTGAAACAGGGCAGGGAATTTCCATAAGAGAGGATAATATTATAGGCAATAATGTCAGCGTGGGGACGAACTCTGTTCTTGAGTTCGGCAATAAGATAGGCGACTTCAGCAGAATCCATACCGGATGTTTTCTTGAAATGACGACTATCGGCGAGAATGTTTTTGTAGGACCGAATGTGGTTTTTACCGATGACCCGCATCCTATGGGCTGTCCCAGATATAAGGAGTGCAAAGGCGGGGCATTGGTTGAAGATTTCGCCAGGATTGGAGCAAATTCAACAATATTGCCTGGCGTGAGAATCGGTAAAAATGCACTTATAGGGGCAGGCTCTGTAGTTGTAACGGATATTCCTGCTAACTGTGTGGCAGTCGGGAATCCTGCAAGAGTTATAAAAAAGATTGACGAACTTGAATGTAAGGCTGGTTTTTATGAAAAACCGTATAAATGGCATCCCTACGAAAAAAAATAAAATAATTACATGAGAGAAATACCTTTAGTAGATCTAAAAGCAGGTTTTGAGCCGATAAAAGATGAGGTTATGAGCGCCATTGATGAGATATTAAGCGGGATGGATCTTTACATAGGTCCTAATTGCCATGCGCTTGAAAAGGAATTTGCATTGTATTGCGGGACTAAATATGCGGTTGGCGTGGGTTCGGGAACAGAGGCAATCCAGTTTGCGCTTTTAGCCGCCGGTATAAAAGAAGGAGACGAGGTTATTACCGCACCTCATACTTTTTTTGCCACTATAGAGGCGATTGTATGTATTGGGGCAAAACCCGTTTTTGTTGATATTGAAAATGACACCTTCAACATAAGCCCTGATGGGATAAGAAAAAAAATAACCAAAAAATCAAAGGCGATAATACCTGTTCATATGTACGGGCAGACGGCAGATATGAACCCTATAATGGAGGCTTCAAGGCAGTACGGGATAGATGTAATTGAAGACGCCTGCCAGGCGCATGGCGCACTTTATAACGGCGTAAAATGCGGTTCAATAGGCAGGGCAGGATGTTTCAGTTTTTACTTTACAAAGAATCTTGGCGCATATGGAGAAGGCGGCATAGTTACCACCAGCGATGAAAAAATAGCTGAACTGCTGATACTGTATAGAAATCACGGCCATAAGTCAAAATACGAGCATTCAGTGGTAGGCTATAACGGCAGATTAGATGAGATACAAGCGGCTGTTATAAGGATAAAACTCAAATATTTGGACGAGTATAATAAGAGAAGAAAAGAAAAGGCGCTATTATATAATTCTTTGCTCAAAGATGTGCCCCTTAAACTTCCGGTTGAGGGAAAAAAGATGAGTCATGTTTACCATTTATATGTAGTACGCAGTAAGGAAAGGGATAAACTCCAAGAGTTTCTTAATAAGAAAGGCATCGGCACAGGCATACATTATAAGAATCCTGCGCATCTCCAGAAGGCGCTTGCCGGTCTTGGATATAAAAGGGGTGATTTCCCGGTTGTTGAAAAAGTATGCGATGAAATATTATCTCTCCCTATGTATCCTGAACTAAAAGAAGAAAGCCAGGTTTATATAGCAGAGAAAATAAAAGAGTTCTATGCCTGACAATAAAACTTCTTTAAATAATTCTTCAGCAGCGGCGAAATGAAAATACAAAATAAGAAGGTGCTTGTAACCGGCGGCGCCGGCTTTATCGGCAGCAATCTGGTAGATAAACTTGCAAAAAACAATCAAGTTGTAATACTTGATAATTTTTCATCCGGGAAGAAAGAAAATATCATTCACCATGAAGGCAGTGCAAATGTTGAAATAATCAAAGGGGATATCAGAAACAAAGATTTATTGTATAACATCACAAAAGATACGGATATTATTTATCACCTGGCCGTTCAGTGTCTCAGGGTATCTATTAATGACCCTGAAATAAACCACGAAGTGAATGCTGGAGGGACTTTCAACCTCTGCATGGCTGCACTCAGAAATAACGTAAAAAGGTTTGTATATGTCTCATCTTCAGAGGTATACGGTACGGCAGTTAAAGTTCCGATGGATGAATTTCATACCTGTGAACCCACAACTGTTTATGGCGCCAGCAAACTCGCAGGAGAAAAATATACGCTTGCATATTACAGAACGTATAACCTGCCTTCCATGGTTGTCATTCCGTTTAATACATATGGTCCGAGGGAGCATTTTGAAAGCGCATATGGAGAAGTGATTCCGAAATTTGTATTGCGCGCGCTTAACAATGTCCCGCCTGTTATTTTCGGCGACGGCAGTCAGACAAGGGATTTTACATATGTTGACGATACGGTAAGAGGAATCATAATGGCGTCTGAATGCGATGATATGATTGGTCAGACTGTTAATATAGCGAGAGGCGAAGAGGTAAGCATTAAAAAGCTTGCAGAAAAAATATATACGAAGCTCGGCAAGCCAGCCATTAAACCGGTTTTTGAAAAGGACAGGCCCGGCGACGTAAAAAGGCATTTTGCGGACGGTAAAAAGGCGGAAAGCCTTTTTAAGTTTAAAGCCGCAGTCGGCATAGATGACGGGCTGGATATGTTTATAAAGTGGTTTATATCTCAGGGATACAATATGTCAGAACTGCTGAAAAAAGATATTGTATTTAACTGGGAGGAAGGCGTATGAATATTCCGGTATCAAAGCCGTTTTTTGACAGGGAAGAAGAGGAAGCTGTTGCGGCAGTGATTCGTTCAGGCTGGGTTACGCAGGGGCCGAAAGTAAAAGAGTTTGAAGAAAAATTCGCTGAGTATACCGGTTCAAAATATGCTGTTGCTGTGACATCGTGCACTGCGGCGCTTCATGCCTCCCTGGCAGTATCAGGCATAGGCGCAGGAGATGAGGT
The DNA here is from genome assembly GCA_016212185.1 of Nitrospirota bacterium. Classification (NCBI taxonomy): domain Bacteria; kingdom Pseudomonadati; phylum Nitrospirota; species Nitrospirota bacterium. Next base: position 17,223 of record JACRGX010000056.1, on the reverse strand, counting down.
TGTAGTGCCGTCACTTTCATTTATTGCCTCAGCCAATTCTGTGGTACACTGCGGTGCGGCTCCTGTACTCGTTGATATAGACCCCAAAACCTGCAATATTGATCCGGATAAAATAGAGGGGGCAATTACTGAAAAGACAAAGGCAATAATGCCCGTCCACCAGATGGGACTTCCCGCTGATATGGATGCTATTAAAAAAATTGCCGATAAATATAAGTTAATAATAATAGAAGACGCCGCCTGCGCAATCGGCTCTGAGTATAAGGGCAGAAGGATAGGCAGTCACGGTAATACAGCCTGCTTCAGTTTTCATCCGAGAAAGATTATCACAACAGGCGAAGGCGGAATGATAACTACCGACAACCCTGATATGGCCGCAAGACTCAGGAGATTCCGCCATCACGGCATGTCTGTGTCTGATATTGAAAGGCACACGGCAGACAGGGTTATTATTGAGTCATACCCGGAGAAAGGTTATAACTACAGAATGACCGATATGCAGGCGGCAATGGGAATTAGTCAGCTTAAAAAGCTGCCGTATATAATAGAAAGACGACGGCAGATAGCTGCGTTTTATAATAAAAAATTAAGCGATATTTCGTGTATAAATGTGTCTGAGGTTCCGGAGTATGCTTTCCATAACTATCAGTCGTATTGGATTGAATTATTTGCCTCTGCGCCTGTGACAAGGGATGCTTTGATGCAGAGGCTGCTTGAAAAGGGGATAGCGACAAGAAGGGGCATTATGGCAATTCATACGGAAGAGTGCTATTCAAACTACAAGGTTTTTCTTCCCGGTGTTGAGAGAATAACAAGAAATACTATACTTCTCCCCATATATCCGGCGATGACAATGAAAGGACAGGAATATGTAATTCAATGTATAAAGGAGGCTCTGCAGTGATCTCCGGTGAACATGGGATTCCGCCAAACAAATACAATCCCCACGCATGGATTATAAACAACCCCGAGATAGGAGAAGGAACGTGGATTGGCGCATTTACCGTTATTGACGGCATAGGAGGCCTGAAGATAGGAAAGAATTGTGATATAAGCTGCGGGGTTCACATAATTACACACTCCACTGTTAAACGTTGTATTACAGAAAGAAAATACGGCGAAATAGAGAAGGCAGAAACAATAATTGAAGATTATATTTTTATCGGCGAACATGCAACTATACTGAAAGGGGTGCATATCGGACACCACAGCATTATTGCGGCTGGAACTGTAGTTAAAGAAAATACAGTAATTCCGCCTTATTCTCTTGTAGCGGGGGTGCCGGGGGAAATAGTGAGAAACATAAAAGAGGAAATACAAAACTGGATAAAGCAGGGACAGCGGGGGTGAAAACCATGCCGCTTATTTCCATAATAATTCCTGTATTTAATGAAGAGGAAAATCTTCTGCCGCTGTATCAGAAATTATTGGATATCACGAAGAACTCGGAGAATATTTTTGAATTTATCTTTGTTGATGACGGTTCAACTGACAAATCGTTTTCTATGCTCTATGGCATGTCAAGAAAAGATTCCAGAGTTAAAATAATCAGGTTTTCAAGGAATTTCGGAAGCCACGCCGCATGTCTTGCCGGACTTATGCATTCAAAAGGAGATGCAAGCACCTTTATATCTGCTGATTTGCAGGACCCTCCCGAGATAATACAGCAGATGATAGATGAATGGAAAAGGGGCTGTGAAGTAGTCATTGGCATTAGAGAATGGGAAGGAAGACCTTTGCGGCTGCTCCCTAAGATATATTATAAGTTAGTCGGAAGATTTGCCTTGAAAAATATGCCTGAAATGGGAACAGACGTGTTTCTGATAGACAGAAAAGTGATAAATGCCGTTGTATCAATGAGGGAAAAGAACACTTCAATATTCGGTCTTATACTCTGGAGCGGCTTCAATCAGGGAATAGTTACTTACAAAAGAGGGCTAAGGCATAAAGGAGCTTCAAAATGGACACTAATGAAAAAGATAAAACTTTTTATTGATACCTTTGTGTCATTTTCGTATTCACCAATAAGGTTAATCTCTCTGATAGGTATATTGTTTGCATTCATGGGTTTTGTATATGCGCTCGTCGTCATCTTTAACCGGCTGTTCTTGTCAGCTCCGGTAGAAGGCTGGTCGTCGCTCATGGTTGTTTTACTGATAGTTTCAGGGGTTCAGCTTGTGATGCTCGGCATCCTCGGCGAATATCTATGGCGGAATTTTGACGAATCAAGAAAACGCCCGCCCTTTATTATTAGGGATTTAATTGATATTGAACGCGAGGTGGACAAACAGTGAAGCCCAATGTGCTCTTGATAAACCCTAAAATAGGCGAAAGGTCCCAGAACAAGAAAATCAACGCCATGATTAACATAACCTTTCCCACAAGCATCGGAGTGCTTGCAGGCTATTTATCGGTTTCAGGCATTGATAAAGTTGATATTATTGACGAGCAGATTCATCCGATAGAAGACAATGAGTTGCCGTATATATTAAATTCTCTGGAAGAACCGCGAATTGTAGGCCTTAGCGTTTTAACGCTGAACTGCGGGCGGGCATATGAACTGGCGCGCAAGATAAAAGGGATTGACCGGAAAACTTTAGTAGTGCTTGGCGGCATACATCCGACGGTAGCTGCGGATGAAGTTTTGTCCAGAGATGGGGTAGATGTTATTGTCAGGGGAGAAGGGGAGGAAACATTTAAAGAATTAGTTCAATTTATATTAAACAAAAAAAACTATCTAAGCATTCAGGGAGTATCATACAGGCAGGACGGCAGAAATATACATAATCCCGACAGGCCTCTGGTGCAGGACCTTGATATTATACCCCCATTCCCTTATTACCTGTTTGAAAAAGACCTTGCTAAATATCCGAATTTTTGCGGAATCTTTGCATCGCGGGGATGTCCATACCAATGCACTTTTTGCTCATCCAGGAATATTTCTGGGAGAAAATACCGTTATCATTCGGTGGACAGGGTTATTCATGAAATCAGCACACTGGTCAGGAAATACAAGCAGGAATCTGTTTTTCTTATGGATGATAATATAGCGGTGAACAAGAAACATTTCAAGGAATTATGCGATGCGATAATAAAAGAAGATTTACATAAGGAAGCATTTTTTCACGGCTCACTGAGAGGGGACAATGCTGCTGATGATATCCTTGATATGGCTTATGATGCTAATTTCAGGATCCTCTATTACGGGCTGGAAACAGGCAGTGAAAAGCTGATGAAAATCATCAACAAAGGGGAAACCGTAGCCGTTGTTGAAGATGCAATCAGGAGGTCTGCTGTGAAAGGTTTTTCAGTCGGTACAACAATAATTTTCGGTTTACCGACAGAAACGAGGAAAGACCGCTACAATACATTGAAGTTCGTGAAGTCCCTTCCGCTGTCTTCAGTCCGCTTTAATACGCTTACTCCGTATCCGGGGACTCCCGTATACAGCCAGGAGCAGCCCAAAGGAAAAATTCTTGTAAAAGACAACTGGGAAAATTTCGGAGTGCAGTATATGTGGGAGAGCGATGATATCCCTTATATTCCGGAGGGGAATGACAGGATTGAGCTTATTTTTGATACCATGTGGGCGAATTTATCCTACTATTTAAGTTTTATGGGAATTAAAAATTTATTAACGGCGAAATATGCGGGCGGTAATGTCGTAAAGTTAAAAAAGAGGTGGTATTTATCATTTACAGAACTGAAAAAAATGTCTGCTATGTTTTTTTACCTTTTTTCCAGGTTTACGAATGTTGCAGTAAGAATGCTCTGGAGGATGTTTACAAAAAGCTTAAATCAGCAAAATTACTTTAACAAGACAGGGAAACGCATCTGTTGACAAATAATATATCAAGAGTGTTCCTGCTTTTTTTTGTTTTTCTATGCTATATTTTTTTTAAAACCGGGATTCACGGCGATGAATTTATACACACTAATAATGTGCCGTTATGGACGTTAAAGCAATTATTGACATTGAACTTTTCTAAAAGCCCGCCTCTCTACATGTTCTACAACCTTCCCGTGTATTATCTGGATTTTTTTCAATATTATTTTTTTGAAGACGTTGCAATATACTACGAAGTCATGAAGACCGCTGTCTCATTTTTAAGCGGTTATCTGTTCTATGTTTTTGCCAGGGATTATGTAAACAGACAGGCGGCATTCTTATTGGCAGTTTTTTTTATTTTATTTCCGCTGCACGATTCTGTAAATTACCTCCTTCAAAATGCACAGTATCTGCTTATAGCATTCGGTTTGATAGTGTATTCCCATGCCCTGATAAATAACAATAGTCTAAAAAAAGGCTTTTTAATGGGGATGTTAGGTTCTTTTTTCAGTTACGCATCCCCCCCTTTTGTATGGGGACTTTCCGTAATATTTTTGATGAAGAAGGAGTATAAGAAATTTTTGATTTTCACAGCGCCGCAAGTCATATATACGCTTTATATCCTTATTGCCGTAAAGGTCTTTACACTGGAAAAAGTCAGGACAATTGATTCAGGCAATTTTTCAAAGCTTATAAAACAATTTATATTACAGGTACTGACATTCATAGATGTTGCAATCGGACCGTCTCTCGCAGTGAAAATTTATTTTTCCATTCTCCAGCTATCATTTTTATCCGTAGCGATTGGTATTCTGATAATTGTTTTATTTTATAAATATTATGGTTTTGAAAAAGAAAAATTTAATTTTCACCTGTTTTGCGCTTTTTCAGTTGTAACTGTGCTGGCTTTTTGCATGTTTGCAGTAACGGGTTATTATCCGCAAACTGCCTTCAATCTCGGCAACAGGGTAACTATTTATAGTTCGCTATTGCTGGCCTTTCTGGCGGGTTCATTTATTAGTTCTAATAAGAAAGCAGCAGTAATAATTTTTTCAATCTTGATTTTCAGCATACTGGGCATTTCGGATCATTGGAAAGATTGGAATAAAAAACAGAAATTAATTGCTGATAATTTTGCCGGCAACCGAGATATTATAAGCCTTGATGCTTCCGAACCACTTTTCGTGTCGTACAACCAGTTCAGTAAATTCGGTGAAATAAGCCATATAGAATTTATTACAGAGGGAGTGGGGGGCCATCTTTTAAAAAGGGCTGCAAAGAAAGACTTTAAAATATCTCCGATAAATAAGAGATTCTATGTTGACAATAATGTTTTGATTGACAGGAAATGGGAGATAAAGTTTATAGTGAAAGATTACATAAATGTGTACGACTCGGAATCTGATAAATTATTGAAGATAGAAAAAAATAAAATACAAAATTATATTGACAGCCTTCCCAATGACAATCGTCACTGGGCTCAGTTGATTGATAATAAATTTATTAATGGCGTTATTGTTAAACTCATGCCGCGTCTGAAATACGCTTTTTAATATAAAGACCGCTTACTCTTTAAAACTTCATTAATAAGTCGTGTCAAGCTGTCAAAAATTTATAGAATTAGCAGGGGGTTTTCCATAAAATGTGCGGGATATGGGGAATGATAACAGGCGGGGATATTGACCGTATTTTATTTGAAAAGGCAGGAGATGCCCACTCACACCGCGGGCCGGATGACAAAGGAATTTATATGAAGTCAGGAGTCTGTCGGAGCGACCCTCAGCGGAGTCCCGTATCGGGAAGTCAGAAATCAGAAGTAAATGTTGCCTTGGGGCATAGAAGATTATCCATCATTGATCTTTCTGAAAATGCGCATCAGCCGATGTCAAATGAAAACGGCTTGTTATGGATAACATATAACGGCGAAATCTATAACTTCCGGGAAATCCGCATGGCATTAACTGCCGCCGGCCACAAATTTAGAAGCAATTCTGACACTGAAGTTATCCTGCACGCCTATGAAGAATGGGAAGAAAAATGCCTTGATAAATTTCAGGGGATGTTTGCATTTGCAGTCTGGGATGAAAAAAGGCAAAGACTCTTTCTTGCGAGGGACCGCATAGGCAAAAAGCCGTTATTTTATTATTATGACGGAAAAACCTTTGCCTTTGCCTCAGAGCTTCAGGGATTACTGGCGCTCAACATTCCAAAGGCTGTTGACCTGTCTGCAATCAGCCTCTATTTAACATATCAGTACATCCCTGCGCCAAAGTCGGCATTTAAAAATATTTTCAAGCTTCCTCCTGCACACTATCTGATTTTTGAAAACGGCATTGTAAAGACCAAGCGGTACTGGGACATTGATTTTTCAAAAAAAACTGTCCCGACTGATGAGAGAGAATTAGCAGAAAATGTTTTTAAACAGCTTGAAAATGCTGTAGAGAAGAGACTCATAAGCGATGTTCCGCTTGGGGCATTTTTAAGCGGCGGCATTGACTCAAGCATAGTCACTGCCCTCATGTCAGGGCTTATGAAAGAGCCGGTAAAGACCTTTTCAATCGGATTTGAAGAGGATACATATAATGAGCTTCCTTATGCAAGGCAGATAGCAAAACTTTTCAAAACAGACCATAAAGAATTCATTGTAAGATTTGATGCGCTGAATATTTTGCCGAAACTTGTAAGGCACTACGGCGAGCCGTTTGCAGATTCCTCGGCGCTTCCAACATACTATCTTTCAAAGATGACATCGGAATTTGTAAAAGTTGCCCTCTCAGGAGACGGAGGCGATGAGAATTTTGCAGGCTATGACAGGTATTATGCGTTAAAACTTATGCAGTGGTTCAGGCATATACCTGGAACTGTCAGGGCCTTGTGCGTTAAGATATTGAGCATCGGCGGCGAAACGGATATCAGGAGCAAAAAGAAACGGCTCAAGCGGTTTCTTCAGGGCTCTTTCTATCCGTCAAATCAGGAATATTTGCAGTGGATGATAGTGTTCTCAAAAGATGATATGCAAAAGTATTATGGTGATGCAATGCAGGAGATTTTAAAAAATGAAGAGCCTTACGATTATCTGATAAAGCTGTTTGAGCGCAGCACAGCCGGTAACATGGCTGAGAAGGCAATGGATGCGGATATTCATTCATACCTCCCGTTTGACCTGCTGGTGAAAGTTGATATTGCATCAATGGCTAATTCCCTTGAGGTAAGGTGCCCGTTTCTGGATTATGAATTTATGGAGTTTGCAGCCTCAATCCCTGTGGAATATAAACTCAGGGGGCGAATAAATAAATATATTCTTAAGAAAGCATTTAATGGTGTGGTACCTGAGGCAGTATTCAGCAGGCAAAAGGCAGGCTTCGGCGTTCCGATAAGCAAGTGGTTCAGGCATGAACTCAGGGATTATTTAACAGAGACGCTGTTAAGTTGGAAATCGCTTCAGAGGGGATATTTTAAGTCTGATGCGGTAAGAAAACTTATTTCAGAACACACCGGCGGGAGGATTGACAACAGTGCAAGGCTCTGGGCGCTTCTTATGCTTGAGCTGTGGCACAGGGAGTTTGTGGATGTGTGAGGAATATTAATATGACCTTGTCATCTTCAGAATTTTTATAAGTGATATAGTAGTATATTAATTTGTCATTCCCCGACTTGATCGGGGAATCCAGAGAACTTCTTAGAACTGGATTCCGCATCAAGTGCGGAATGACGGCAAGAAAATGCAATTAGTGGACAAAACGATGAGATTATATGCCTAACATAAAAATCATCCGCATAATAGCCCGTCTTAACATCGGCGGTCCTGCCATTCATACAATCCTTTTATCTTCTGAATTGGACAAATTAGGGTACAAGACAATCCTTGTAAAAGGGACTGAAGGGCCGAGGGAAGGAAGCATGACAGACCTTGCCGAATCCAAAGGCATAAAACCTGTTGTCATCCCTGAGCTTGGCAGGGAGATAGGGCTCAAAAATGACCTCATCGCATTTTATAAACTGTATAAATTAATAAAAAAAGAAAAACCTGATATTGTTCACACTCACACGGCAAAGGCAGGGACTCTGGGCAGGCAGGCGGCATGGCTGGCACGGGTGCCGGTGATTATCCATACCTTTCACGGACATGTGCTTACAGGGTATTTCGGAAAATTGAAATCATGGATATTTATACAGATGGAAAAGGGGCTTGCCAATATCTCAACGCGGATTATTACGCTAAGCGAAGAGCTAAAGAGGGAATTGATGGGCATGGGTATTGGTAGTGCGGAGAAATTTGAGACCATACCGCTTGGTCTTAAACTTGCGCCATTTTTTGATCTTGCAAAATACAGGGGCGAATTCAGAACTGAGATTGGTGTATCGTTGGATACCCTCCTTATAGGCATTGTGGGAAGGCTTGTGCCGATTAAAGGGCACAGGCAGTTTCTTGAAGGAGCAAAGATAATAACAGACCGCATGAAACATGCGGGAGTAACTTTTTATGAAGACTTGCTTAAGAAAGCGACAGATGTAAAATTTGTTATTGTCGGCGACGGGGAGTTGAGGGAAGAACTTGAAGAGTATGCAAAAAAATTAGGCATTGCAGATAAAGTCATTTTCACAGGTTTCAGACGCGACCTCCAGAGAATTTATGCAGACCTTGACATTGTTGCGCTTACCTCATTTAATGAAGGCACGCCTGTGTCCATTATTGAGGCAATGGTTGGAGACAAGCCTGTTGTTGCTGCAAATGTTGGCGGTGTGTCATCACTTGTAAAAGACGGTGTTACAGGATTCCTCGTTCCGCCGGGGCGTGCAGATTTATTTGCAGACGCCCTTATAAAACTCCTAAGCGACGCCCTCTTAAGAAAAAAGATGGGAGAGGCCGGCCGCCGCTGCGTATTCCCCAAATACGATAGCTCCAATCTGGTGAAAACAATGGATGAGTTGTATTCTTCGCTGGTTAAAAAATCCCCTGCCTTGACTGCCGATAAATCCTAAAGGAGGGTTTTCTTAAGCATCAAAAAGGGGAGACCCATCTCTTTTTTGCACAACAGCTCGGCTGAACTCAAATGGGCCGCAATATTTTAGCGAGCAGAGATGTTGCAATGTCCAGATGTTCTTCCGGATTGAACAAAGGCCCGAGCATCTGCACCTGACTGCCGCGGTTTAATAAGCGCTCATCAAATTTAGCATCAGGGCTTTGCCTTCTCAGTTCCGCAGCGACGTGGTTGAAGTTTGCTGCCCGGGATGGCTGAAGCGCCTTTCCAAGAGAGTCATAATGAAGCGCATTCTCGCGTAATACAACCGTCTGCCGGTCTGGCGCAAAGATATAAAGAAACCGTTCACGGTTTTCCTCCTTGGTATGGACTTCATGACTTGTGCGCTTGGTCATTGCCAACCCGCTTGTCATCAGAGCTTTTCCCATGCTGAATTTACGTTCTTTAACAGTCTCAGTTCCCATGTGGACGGTGATACAAAGACCGTACAGGATAAGCCTGATATCACGATAGGGCAGAACAAGCTTTTGCCCCTGGCTGGACTCGGTATGCAGTGATTCTCCGGTAAATTCAAAGTTTCTTACGAGAAAACGCACCCTGTCAGACTCTATTTCATCCAGCCTGAGAATAACAGTATCAAAGCCGTTTGTCCTAAGGTTTGCAGCACAGTCCTCTGCTTTTGCAATCTCCTGAAAAACGGCAAGGACTGAGGGGCCGCCGCCTGGGACGCGCAGACGGGAGCGTGCTTCATATATCGTTTTGCCGAGAACTGCTGCAAGGGCTTGCGAGAACCTGTCTGCGTCTTTATCCAGATTGTAAATTGCAACAATGTTCATATTGTCAGCACCGTGATCCTTCTATATTCTACCAAATAATTTGAAACTCATTACACCCTTAGAGTATCATTAGTAATCATGCTTAAGAGTTTCAGCACAACAGGAATAGGCAGTCTGCCCCTTTTAGACGCAGAAGAGGCGTGCAGGGTTGTATTTGAATCCGTTGACATCCCGTTCTGGCCCCAGCTTCCCCACAGGAGCTTTCTTGAATTCATGATTCCTCAATACACTGAAGGATTTCCGTTTGTGAAGATTAAGGGAGAGTATGTCTATGTGGACAAGGCTGATGAGCAGGCGGCGGCATCTTTTTATGAGGCAATTGAAAAGGGCGCGGGATTTCCTATTTCCAAAGAATATGCACCGGGGTTTTATACATTCCTGGAGATTCTTAAACAGAGAAAAGAAAAATTAAATGTTGTGAAGGGTCATGTTACAGGACCGCTTACATTTACGCTGAGCCTGACTGACAGCCAGAAACGCCCCATTTATTTTGACGAAGAAATGAGAGAGCTGGCCCTTTTTCTGCTTAAGGGAAAGGCTAAGTGGCAGATTGATAATCTCTGGCCTTTTGCTGAAAAAGTTATAATATTCATTGACGAGCCCATACTCTCTGCGCTCGGCACATCAACTTACCTTGGCGTGGATGCAAATGAGGCATTACGCATCCTTAAGGATATTTCAGACTATATCAAAGGCGCGGGGGCAAAGACAGGCATTCATTGCTGCGGCAAGGCGGACTGGCCTCTAATCATCTCATCAGGCATTGACATACTGAACTTTGACGCCTATTTTTTCTGGGATACCCTTGGCATTTATCCCGGGGAGATGAGGGAATTTATAGACAGGGGCGGATATATTGCATGGGGAATCGTGCCGACAATAAATAAAATAAAAGAGATAACAGCCAATGATTTAAAAGAACAGCTTGAACGGGGGCTTGTTTCGCTGGAGAAAACAGGCATTTCACGCGACAGCATAAGGAGACAGGCGATTCTTACGCCTTCATGCGGCACCGGTTCAATGGATGCCGGCGATGCCCTGCGGGTTTTTTCGCTTCTGAAAGAGGTGTCTGAGGCTTATAAATAAAGTTATGCAAAATAATGAATCAACTAATGTATCACGCCTGCCTGCCGCCTGCCTGTCCGGTAGGCAGGGTCAGGCAGGCATTACGCTTCACGGTCTCAGGGGCTTTATAACATTTGAGGGCATTGAAGGCTCGGGCAAAAGCACGCAGCTTAAACTTCTTTCGGACTATTTGAAGGCTAAAGGGTTAAAGGTCCTGACAACTGAAGAGCCCGGAGGCACAAAAATCGGGCTTAAAATAAGGGAGATACTCCTTGCGCCTGAAAACAGCATGAATCCTTTGACAGAGCTTCTTCTTTATAACACATCCAGGGCGCAGCATGTAAGGGAGGTCATTTATCCCGCGCTTATGCAGGGCGCTGTTGTAATATGCGACAGATTTTTTGATTCAACCGTTGCTTATCAGGGCCATGGCAGGGGGATGGACATGGCAGTTATAAAAACCCTCAATGAAATTGCAGCCCCTGATTTAAAGCCGTTTGTTACATTCCTGCTTGATATGGATGTTGAGGAAGGATTAAGAAGAAATGTGGAAGCCCGGAAAAGAGACAGGCTTGAACTTGAGACTGTGGAGTTTCACAAGAGGGTGCAGGAGGGGTATTTTAAGATTGCAAAAGAAGAGCCTGAGAGGGTAAGGATAATTGATGCATCAGGGAGCACTGAGGAAGTTCATAAAAGAATTATAGAGGCGCTGGAGTCGGCATGGCTTTAAAAGATATTATCGGACAGGAAAGGGCCTTGGGGATTTTAAGAGGCTCTATTGCAAAAAACCGCCTTGCCCATGCATATCTTTTTGCAGGCGACGCAGGCATAGGCAAGAAGCTTACGGCGGTTAATTTTGCAAAGGCGCTTAACTGCCTGAACAACCGTGAAGCGTTAAGCGTTATGAGTGATGAGTTAAAAAAAGATACGCATTACGCATCACGCATCACGCATCACGCAATTGACTGCTGTGATGAGTGCCCGTCCTGCATAAAGATAGATAAGGCTATTCACCCTGATGTGTTTTTTATTGCCCCGGAAGGCGACGGTGGTCAGATTACGATTAAAATAATCAGGGAGCTTGAGGAGCATTTATCATACAAATCATTTGAAGGCATGTGGAAGGTTGCAGTTATAGACATAGCGGAAAACCTTAATCAGTCTGCGGCGAATGCCTTTTTGAAGACTCTTGAAGAGCCTCCCGGGCACAGCCTTTTAATCCTTATATCTTCAAGGCCTGAATTAATCCCTGACACAATACGTTCAAGATGCCAGACAGTCAGATTTTCTCCTCTTCCACTTGAAAAAATGACAGAACTGCTGAAGCATGAAACGCAAAACACAAATCACAAACTCATAAGCCTGCTTTCTGCAGGAAGGCTTGGTGATGCATTAAGTGAGGATATGATCGGCAGGAGGGATGATTCGCTGGATAAGCTTAAAAACCTTCTGGGCAATATTGAGGGCGCATCATGGGCAGACAGGGATTCTATGGAGGAATGGTTTGAGTGGGCGCAGCTTTGGCTCAGGGATATTGCTGTGTTTAAGGCTACTGACAATGCAGGGCTTTTGATTAATTACGACAAAGAGGCGGAGATAAAAAATATTTCACAATACGCTGATTTGAGAGAAATACTTACGCTTTCTGATAAACTTAATGATATAAAAGACCGGTTACGGTTTAATTTAAACAAAGAACTTACATTTTACTATACAAGTATTTTGTTAAAAGAGGCTTTGGGTTATAGCTCGCAGGGAGGATAGATGCAGGAAGATAGCGCACAGAATACAGCAGACGACACACAGAATGCGGGCAAAGCGGTTAGCGAAGAACAGCCGGAAGCTGCTGAAAAACCGGCGGCTGACAACCCGCCGCCTGCTGAAGGCGGAGAATCCCGTACACGTATAAATGCAGTAAGCGTAAGATTTAAGTCATGCGGCAAACCAAATTTCTTTGAGGTAAACGGCGTTGAAGTCAGCCCCGGAACATGGGTTGTGGCAGAGTCTGAAATGGGTTTAAACCTCGGCGTTGTCATAAAAGCAAAACACATCATTGAAAAGCCTGAGCCGCAGCTTAAAAAAATTCTCAGGATAGCAACTGAGGAAGACATTGCCAGTGACAAAAACAACCGTACTTTTGAAAACGAGGCAAAGGCTTTTTGCATTGAAAAGGTAAAAGACCATAAGCTTGCTATGAAGGTGATTGCCACGGAGTCAACTCTTGACAGGAAAAGGCTCATCTTCTATTTTACTGCCGATGAGAGGATTGACTTCAGGGAGCTTGTAAGGGACCTTGCGGGGAGATTTAAAACCCGGATAGAGATGCGGCAGATAGGCGTAAGGGACGAGGTAAAATGCATCGGCGGCATCGGTGTATGCGGCAGGCAGACATGCTGCACGCTTTTTCTTACATCCTTTGAACCGGTATCAATAAGAATGGCGAAAAAGCAGGAGCTTGCCTTAAATCCAAGCAAGCTTTCAGGCATTTGCGGCAGGCTGATGTGCTGTCTGGGATATGAATGCAAGCAGCCCGGCGAACCCTATGTTGAAGCTTCAAAGGAAACCATAGAAGAGCCGCAGGCAGAACAGGCAGTAGCAGCAGAAACAGTAACAGGCAATAATGCAAAAGATCAGGTGGCAGGGCAGCAGGATGATAAAACGGCAGGAAAGACTGAAACAAGTTATAAAGGCAGAGAACACAGAAGACGCGATAGAGAACGCAGACGCCGGAGGCAGGAACACAGGCCTCAGTCTCCGGTGCAGGATATGCCGAACCTTGCCTCCTGGCAGGCAGGCGCTCAACACCCAACACCCAACGCTGAAAGCTTAACCGTGCCTACCCTGCCTACAGGACAGGCAGGCGACAGGCAGGCGCAAGTCCCCGGCTCAGAACAGCCTGAAAAAACGGGCAAGGGCAAGCCGTTTAACAAACGCAGGAATTTCTGGAAGAAAAAGAGAAGGTAAGGAAAGATGGAGAAGTTTTATGTCACCACCCCGATTTATTATGTTAATGACGTCCCGCATATAGGCCATGCCTATACAACGATTGCAGCCGACATACTTGCACGGTACAACAGGCTTAAAGGCAGGGAGGTTTTTTTCCTTACCGGCACTGACGAGCACGGGCAAAAAGTTGAAAAATCCGCGCAGGAAAGGGGGCACACCCCGAAGACACATGCTGACCTGATGGTTGGGAATTTCAGGAATCTCTGGACAAAATTAAATATATCAAATGATACATTTATCCGCACCACTGATTCTGAACATATTAAGACAGTGCAGGGACTTATCCGGATTTTGTGGGATAACGGAGAGATAGAAAAAAGACAGTACTCGGGATGGTATTGCACGCCGGACGAGCGGTTCTGGACGGAAAAAGACCTTGTTGAGGGGAAATGTCCTGACTGCGGCCGGGCTGTGGAGCAGATACAGGAGGAAAACTATTTTTTCCTGATGTCAAAGTATCAGGAGAGGCTCATTAAATATATTGAAGACAATCCCTCATACATACTTCCGGATACGCGCAGGAATGAGGTGCTCGGCTTTTTAAAGAACAACACCCTCGGAGACCTCTGCATATCAAGGCCCAAATCAAGGCTTGCATGGGGCATTCCGTTTTCTTTTGATAAAGACTTTGTGGTTTACGTCTGGTTTGACGCGCTGGTAAATTACTATTCAGCAACAAAATATCTTACTCCCCCAAAAGGAGTCAGGAGTCAGAAGTCAGGAGTCGGGAGTGAAAATTTACAACACCCCCCTGCCTCCCCCCTTAATAAGGGGGGAATTAAAGGGGGGTTAACTCTCAACTCAGATGACTGGTGGCCTGCGGACCATCACCTTGTCGGAAAAGATATCCTTACAACACATGCGGTTTACTGGTCTACGATGCTCATGGCGCTTAAATTACCTTTGCCTCAGAATATCTTTGCGCACGGCTGGTGGACGGTGAACGGGAAGAAAATGTCAAAGTCTTTCGGCAATGTGGTGGACCCTAATGCAATGATTGGTAAGTATGGCGCGGACGCGTTCAGGTTTTTTCTTTTTCGGGAAGTTCCTTTCGGCCTTGATGGTAATTTCTCAGAAGAGGCTTTGATTAACCGTATCAATACTGACCTTGCAAACGACTTAGGAAATTTATTGAGCAGATTTTTGACAATGGCGGAAAAATATTTTGAGAGTAAAATTGAAATTCCGATGGGAGACACAACCGAGATTAATCCCTTTGCGCGTGAGTGTATAAATGCAATGCATACCGCCATTGATGATGAAAACTACGGCCATTGGTCTCATCTCAGATTCAATATAATACTTGACGCTATCTGGATTATTGTCAGGGCTGCCAATAATCATATAGCACAAAAAGAACCTTGGAAACTTGCCAAAAGCAATACAGAACAATTGAAGTTCGTTATGTTTAATCTATGGAATGCCATTAGGCTTACGGCAGTTGCGCTGCATCCGTTTATGCCTGATACAACAAAAAAAATATGGAAGCAGCTCGGACTTAAGTCATTAGCTGATGAAACCAGACAGAGTTTCGGTTCAGAGAAATATCCTGAAATCTTTAAATGGGAATGGACGCCGGGTTATGAAATAAAAGTTTCAAAGGCAGAACAATTGTTTCCGAGGATAGAGGTGAAAAAAGAAATGCAAAGAGAAGAAAAGGCATCTGCTGAACCAGAAGCAGAAGGATTAAACCTTATCACAATTGATGATTTTTTAAAGGTCAAATTAAAGGTCGGAAAAGTTATTAGTGCAGAGCGGGTGAAAAAATCAAACAAGCTGATTAAGCTTCAGGTAGATACCGGAGAGATGCGTCAGGTAGTGGCGGGAATCGGGAATGTATATGCGCCTGAGGACCTTACCGGGAAAAAGGTTGTGGTGGTTACAAATCTTCAGCCTGCAAAATTAATGGGCGTTGAGTCGCAGGGCATGGTGCTTGCCGCCACTGACAGCGACGGCGTATTATCAATATTAACGACTGAGAAGGATGTGAAGGAGGGGGCGGGGATAAAGTAATGCCCTATGAGCCAAAGGGCAAGAGAAAACTTAAAAAAGCGGATAGGCGAATATAAATTAGCAAAACGATTATTCAAGTATATAAAACAAGAAAATTAGGAGCGAGGTTCGTAAGAACTTGTACAAGGCACTGATACAAGAAATGCAGAAGGATGGCATTTTCTCAGGTAAGAAAGGTATCCCGGCTGTAATAGATAGATTACTGTCTAAGGATTGCTCAAAGGAGGAAGCATCTTCATACTTAGAAAAACAGGGCAAAAATGCTGTGCCAACACTCATTGAGGCTCTCCAGAAGAAGGAAGAAAACATGTCATCAAATAAGCATGGATATATTGCCCTTGTATTAGCTGAAATAGGTGCAAAGGGCCCCATACCCGCGTTGATTAGTTCATTTCCAGCCTTAGAGATAAGTGAAACTGTAGTTATTGTTGACACAGGGGATATAGCAAATTGGGGTATAGTTAATTATAGAGTTCTTGAAAGGTGGATTGATAGAGATCCTGATAAGGTTCCTGCACTTCACGAGTTAAAAACGCGGTATGGAAAATATCTTAACATTATTAATTTTGAACACTATTATGCCAAATACTATCTGGAGAACTATAAGATGACTGATATTATTGAAAACTACAAAATAAATTTTGTGCTGCAGGCTGGGGCTTATGCCCTTAGCAAAATCACCGGTGAAGACTTTGGAACTAATAGAGAAGAATGGCAAGAGTGGTGGGAGAAAAATAAAGTAAAATATAATATGCCTGCAACAGACAGATAACATAACAAAAAACGATAAGGATTATACCATCAAGATTCAAACAGGATATTTTTGACGTCTTGTCTTATAAAATCTCATAACCAAAGTTCTCATGAACCTCTCCACTTGTCAGCGGGAAAATTAATATGTTACACTTGTAACAAATATGTTACAAGGAGACTTATATGAAGTTTCATATTTCGCTGCTTGATATATTAAATTCAAAAACAAAGGTAAAAATAATAAAATTTCTCCTAACTCATGAGGCTTCTATGAGTGAAAGAGAGATAGCATCTATTTTAAAAGTCTCTCACATGAGTGTAAATAGAATGATGAGAGAACTCACCGAGTTTAATCTCGTGAACTGCGTTACTGTTGGGAAAGTCCATCTGTGGAGAGTAAATCGTAAGAGTTATGCTTTTAGAGTTTTATCTAAATTAATTAAAGGTGTTTCAGGTATTAAAGAGCCTGTAGAGGACTTTAAAGATACACTATTAAAAAATTTACCCACGACTTTAATTAAAAGAGTGGTTTTGTTTGGATCTGTAGCAAAAGGTTTGGAAAGGGTAAACAGTGATATAGATGTCTTTGTCTTGGTTAAAGATGAACAAAGCAAAAAGAAACTGGAGCCTAAAATAGAAAATTTATCAAATGCATGTTTTGAGGCATACGGGAATAGATTAGCTCCGTATATCTTAACGGAACAGGAGATGAAACAAAAGAAAAATTTGAAGATTATCT